>NZ_JAMYNW010000010.1:0-238495 GCF_040319365.1 Mesorhizobium sp. M0923
CTCCACCCGGCTTCCGGGCTCACCCCCCCCCGTGCCCGCCCCGGCCCTCACCTATGCCCACAAACCCCCCCCAAAACCCCGGGCCTACGGCCGGGGGGCCTCGCCGGGGGGGCCTTCCCCCCCCCTCGACGCCCCGGCGGCGGCATTGCTGGCACCGTATCTTGGAGCCGTCCGTTCGCTCAATCCGGACGGCGGCGTGAAAAAATACCCGGGTTCGCCGCTGATCGCCCGGCACCTGCTGCGCAAGCAGGACCGGCTGTCGGCGGTCGAGCTGCACCCTAAGGATGCTGCCAGGCTGAAGGCGCTGTTCGACGGTGACTTCCAGACCCGGGTGATCGAGCTCGACGGCTGGCTGGCGCTCGGCGCGCATCTGCCGCCAAAGGAGAAGCGCGGCCTCGTGCTCATCGATCCGCCTTTCGAGGAAGAGGGCGAGTTCGGTCGCTTGGTCGACGCGCTGCAAAGAGCCCATCGGCGCTGGCCAGGCGGCATTTACGCGCTGTGGTATCCGCTCAAGGACCGCAAGGCGGTCGCCGCCTTCCGAAAGGCGCTGAAGCAAACGGGCATTCCCAGGCTGCTCGACGTCGGCTTTGAGATCAGGCCGGCCTCGGTCGAGCCGAGCCTCGACGGCTGCGGCATGGTGATGGTCAATCCGCCCTTCACCCTGGAGGGCGAGTTGCGGACGCTGCTGCCGGCGCTGCACCGGCTGCTTGCTGTCGAGCAGCCATCGCATTGGACGCTGGACTGGCTGGCGGGAGAGTAGTTTGAGGTGCGGTCCTTGCCGTTCCCTCAGCGCAACCATCGTCACCGTAACCATCGTCACTACAACCGCTTGACCGCGCGTCAGCGAATCCGCACAGTGCGCGCAGTCGACCTTGAGAGGCTGCCATGACTCGCTTCGCCCAATCCGCCCTTGCCGCACTGCTCGCCGTTTGCACGCCGCTGGCTGCGCCTCTCGGCGTTACTCAGGCGGTGCAGGCCGCCGACCTTGCAATCTATACCGATGAGGACAGCGGCGTCTGCGGCGAGGCCTGGGTGCTGAACAAAATCACCGACCGCTTCTCGTATCAGGTGCATCACGTGCCGCATCTGCCGGATGTGCAGATCGTCGACTTCCAGCGCATCCACCAGCATCGCTATCTGCCGGCCGACGACACCTGGCCAATCGGCCGCCATTATTGCGGCGCCACCGTCAGCCTCTCCGACGGCCACGCCCGCACCATCTGGTATCTGATCGAGGAAGGCCAAGGCTTTGCCTCGATAGGCGACAATGTCGAATTCTGCGTCTCGGGCTTCGACCGCTGGATGGTCTACAACGGCCGCTGCCGCGTCCTGCGCTGAACCAGTGCCTTCCGATTCCCGTTGGATTGTTGCGTCACTTAGGTGGTCGAGAAAAGAAACACCTGACGGCCGTCAGGATCGCGGACGATCACACGCCTGCCCATAGCCGTCGCCTTGACATCCGCAATGATTCCAAAACCATTGGCCTTCGCGGCAGAAGCCGCTTCGTCCGCGTCGGTGACCTCGAAGCCGATCATCGTTCCCGCTCCTTCCGCCGTCGTTCCTTCGTTTGCCGGATAGAGTTCGATCGCGAGCCCTTGACCTTGGAACGCGAAATGTATCGGACCGGAGCCGTGCTGCTCTTGCCTGAAGACAATTCCGAAATTCGCATAGAAAGCCGCGGCTGATCTGGGGTCAGCCGAAAACCATGTGACAAATGCCAAGCTCGGCAAGGGGGGCATTCATACCTCTCTGGTGTGTGGACTGTCCGGCGCTTAAGGTCGGACGGAGGTTGCGAAAATCGTAGATTTCCATGCAGGTCAACGCCAACCGGCCACATCGATCACTTTGCGGGGAAACAGCACTACATGGATTCGCTTGTTTATATTGTTGCAATTGGGGCGGTCGTTGCAGGTTTCGTCCAAGGGCTGTCCGGGTTCGCTTTCAGCCTGGTTGCCATGTCGTTTTGGGTTTGGACCGTGGAGCCCCAGCTTGCTGCTGCCATGGCGGTCTTTGGGGCGCTCACCGGCCAAATCATCGCCGCCGTCACCGTCCGCCGGGGTTTCGACCTCAAGCTTCTGCTGCCATTCCTGATCGGCGGGACCATAGGAATTCCGGTCGGTGTCGCCATCCTGCCCCTGCTGGATGTGCACTTGTTCAAGTTGATCTTCGGCGCGCTGCTGGTCGTTTGGTGTCCCTTGATGCTTTTTGCCCGTCGCCTCCCTCCCATCACGTTCGGGGGTCCTGTTGCAGACGGTGCAATAGGTCTGGTTGGCGGCATCATGGGCGGGCTTGGCGGCTTCACCGGCCCGGTTCCAACGTTGTGGTGCGTGCTGCGGCAATGGGAAAAGGACAGGCAGCGCATTGTCATCCAGAATTTCAACCTTGTGACCCTCTCCATGACGATGGCCGCTTATCTTGCGACCGGAAAGATCAAGCTCGAAATGCTGCCGATGTTTGCCATCGTCGCGCCGGCGATGTTGATACCGACACTCCTTGGCGCGAGACTCTACATCGGCATCAGCGAAGCAACGTTTCGAAAGATCGTCCTCACGCTCTTGGCCGCATCAGGTGCGGCATTGCTGGCATCGGCCTTGCCGCATCTCATGAGCCGGGTTTGAATCCGACGTACAGAAATCCCCGACTTCCGCCGTGCCCTGCGCTATCGACCGATGCGGCCCGCGCCCGATAGGTAGGCGCAGATCAGTTCGACGAGTTGCTTTTGCAGCTCCGGCGCGGCGAGCATGTTCCGGCGTGCCGCGTTATGGATCACACCTTCGATCGCCGACGACAGCACGCGCGCGACGGTCTCCATGTCGGCGCCTTTCCTTGGCTTGCGATAGGCGGCGACGGCGGTCGCGTAGTGGTTGAGATATTGTGTCTGGAACGAAGCGTGGGCGGCCCTGGAGCCGCGATCGCCCGGCGCCTCGTCGAGCAGCACCTGATGCAGTGTCGGGTGAATGCTGTGCGCCGCGATCATGCCGCGCACCAGCTCCTGCGCGAATTTCCTGAGCGGCTTTTGGCCTTCCGCCGAATCGCGAATGACCGACAGCACATGATCGAAATGACGGCGCCGGACGGCTTCGAGCAGGGAAAGCTTGTCGGGAAAATACTGGTAGAGCGTGCCGATGCTCACGCCCGCAGTCTCGGCCACCTTGTTGGTGGTGAAGCCGGCCCAGCCCAGCCCGCTCAGAACATGAGCCCCTGCCTCGACGATCGCCTCTACGGTCGCCCTGGAACGCGCCTGGCGCGGCTGCTTGCGCATGCGCGGATACGGTTTTGCAATGCGAGTAGACACGCCCGCCCATTCTCCTGAAAATATGAACAACATACTCGCATTTCCAGAAAAGGACACCGACCATGAGTGCGCACGCCCTGCTTCGCAGCCTGTTTGCCTATCAGGCCTGGGCAAATGACGAACTGCTGGAAAGGCTCGTCAGTCTCGACCCGCCCGTTCACGGCAAGGAACGGCAGGCCGTGATACGGCTCATCGATCACAGCCATGTGGTGTCGCCGATATTCTCAGCCCACCTGGTTGGTGCAAGCCATGGCTACTCCGCCGACGCCAGCGAGGACACGCCGGCCCTCGACGAACTTCGTGCCGCAGTCGCGGCGACCGATCGGTGGTATCTCGATTATCTCGAAACCGTTTCGTCGCAACAGCTCTCCGAGCCCGTCGCATTCGTGTTCACCGACGGGGATAAGGCATTGATGTCGCGACAGGAAATGCTGACCCACGTCGTACTGCACGGCGTCTATCATCGCGGTGAAGCGGGGCGCATCCTGGCGCAGATTTCCGTCACGCCGCCATGGGATACCTTCGCCGTCCATCTCCACAGGGCCGAGCCTTCGCGCCGGCTGCAGAAGCAGCGCGAGCCGCTCGGCGCCTGAACGGCCGAGCGTTTTCGATTAGGAGATCGGCTCGACCGGATCTATCGAGCGATATCCTGTCTTTCAGAAATGCGAGCTATCTGCTTACTTTCATCGCGTCGTGCAAGATAGTGCAGCGGCGTGCTCGTCGCGTTGCTTCGTACTTACCTGTAGTTTATCGTTTCGGACAAGACGAGGCGGGCGACCGCCTTCGCTCTTGACAATGTTCGCGCTGAGCGTCGGACGTTGAAGCGCAGAGCTGGTCGAAAAGGTCCTGAGCTTGACGCGAAGACCGGTCGAGATAGAGCGAGCAGAATTTCTGTCGCAGAACTTCGCTGCGCGACACAAAGATTCGCCGCCGATTTTTGCACCGGTAAAATGGTCGCGCGCTCGCCGTAACCGAAACTTAAGCTGCAGAAATCATTCTAATGCTTCGCTGGCTAGCAAGCCGCGAGTCAGATATGCATTGCGCGCCGGGTCAATAACGGCCGTCGGCACAACGGAAGGGGCATGATATGGCTAAGCAGTCATCCAAAGCGCCGGCATCCAAGGCACCGGCAAAGAAAGCACCAGTAAAAGCAGCGGCGGCAAAGGCCGCAACTGCTGTGAAGAAAGCAGCACCCGCTGCCAAAGCGAAGGCCGCCGCGCCTAAGGCAAAAGCAGCGCCGGCGAAAAAGCCGGCCGCCAAGGCGGCAGCAAAACCAGCCGTGAAGAAAGCAGCACCTGCCAAGGCAAAAGCAGCACCGGCCAAGGCCAAGGCTGCACCGGCAAAGAAGGCGGCACCGGCCAAGAAGCCGGCTGCAAAGGCCGCTGCGAAACCCGCTGCGAAGAAGGCAGCACCGGCAAAGGCCGCCGCTGCAAAATCTTCCGCAGCAGTGAAGAAAGCAGCGCCCGCGGCCAAGCCGAAGGCAGCGCCCGCAAAGGCGAAGGCCAAGAAGTAGTCGCCGCTCTCCGATCGCCGGGGACAGTACTCAAGATAGCCAGGGCGGGATGCCGGACAGGCGCCTCGCTTGCTAGCTGACGGTCGGGCAGGACGAGAAAGAGGCGGGAGGAAGATGTCTTTTCGCAGCTCCCAGGACTTCGCCACGCGGCGAAGTCCGGTGGGATTTTCGTGGCTGCCAAAGACCAACCTTCGGTGCAAGGCCGAGTTGGTAGCTGATCGGATTTGGATTGTCCGACCTGCTCGCTTCTGCCGCCGCACCTCCGGCTCATCGCATCCAGATTGAAGTCGAGACAATGGCTGCGCGCTGGCGGCGCGGTTTTCCGCCTCTGGCCGTTGATGAAGCCAGCATGATCGGTCGTCAACAGTGCCCACGCACGAGCCCCAATCGGAATCGATTTTCGGTGAGGGTCATGCGCGAAGTCACAATGCTACCGCGTCCTCTTGCGCGTCCAACAGGACATATGGAGCTGTAGCCGGTAAACAGGAATCGACAATGCCCAGACTGCTCTACGCGTCTACTTCTCCCTACAGTTCCAAGGTGCGCATGGCAGCACTTCATGCCGGCATTGCGGTCGATCTCGTGCCGATAAAGACCGAGGAAAAGCCGGCCGCGCTGATCGGCGCCAATCCGCTCGGCAAGATCCCGGTGCTGGTGCTCGACGACGGCCGCTCGGTCCACGACAGCCGCGCCATCACCCAGCATCTCAACCGGATGTCCAAGAACGCATTGTTTCCGCGCAATCCCGACAAGCGCCTCGAGGCGGAGGTGCTGGAGGCGTTGGCCGACGGCATCTGCGACTGCGCGCTGTCGATGGTCTATGAGCGGCGCACGCGGCCCGAAGAGATGGTCTACCAGCCTTGGCTCGAGCGCCAGTGGAGCAAGATTTCGGCCGCGCTCGATCTGCTCAACGCCAACCCGCCGAAGCTGCCGAAGAAAATCACTGTCGGCCAGATCGCGCTGCGCGCTTGCCTCGGCTATCTCTCGCTGCGCTTCGCCGGAAAATGGGAAAAGGGCCGCGGCCGGCTGACGCGCTGGGCGGCACGCTTCGACGAGAAATTCCCGGAGCTGAAGCCCGGCATCCCGGCTTGAGGGCGGGGATGGCGAAGCTACCGATCTTCCCCTAATGCATGTCGCGCAAAAGTGTGCAGCGGTTTTGTGATAACGACATGCATAAAACAGGAACCTAAGGCGCGTCGCATGCCGCCGGTCGAACGCGACGCGCTTTAGCGGATTCCTGGCGGGGGAGGCGCAACGGCCAATTTCGACATGCTGGGAGTGAGCCGGGCCGGCGAGGCTGGAAGGTTGGTCTTGGGGGCATTTTGGTCGACAGACGTTCCGCCCAGTCTTATCGTCGCTTTCTCAAACGTAAGCCGGTGGGGGAGGGCGATTTGATACAGCGCTTGTTTGCCCTGATCATTTGTCTATCCGCGTGCACTGGCATTGGCCTTGAACTCAGCACCTTGATCAAGGGCGGTGCATCGATGCTTGGCTCGCTGTGGGTGTTGGTGGGATATTTCACGATCCTGACCAACGGTCTTGTCGCCATTGTATTCGCAGCCATAGCGCTCCTCGGGGAGCGTTTCGACCATCCAACGCTGGTGGCGTGGACGGCTGCCGTGATGGCCCTGGTCGGGGTGATTTTCGCGGTGTTGCTCCAAGGGCTGCGCACTTTGGCTGGCGCGACCGCCGAAGCAACCTTTCTGCTCCACCAACTCAATCCTGTCCTTGTCTTATTGTTCTGGCTTCTATTCACGCGAAAGGGGAGGCTCTCGTGGCGCGATCCGCTTCTATGGGCGCTCTATCCCCTGGCCTATCTCGCTTATGCCCTGGCTCGTGGTGTCGCTGAAGGGAAATACGCTTACCCGTTCATAGATGTGTCCGCCAATGGCTGGGTCGCAGTCATGTCGAATGCCGCCACTATCGCCCTCGGTTTCATCGCAGCAGCCGAAGTTCTGGTCCTGGTCGACCGGATGCTGGCTCAACGCTGACCTCGAGATCACGCGTGCCCATGCCGACAGGATGGGCACCGGGCACAAAAAAAGCCGGGCGCGAGGCCCGGCTTTTTCGTGTCGTGGCTTGGACGACTTAGAACTTCATACCGACGCCGAAAGTGACGCGATTGTCGGTCGACTTGACCTTGCCGATACCGTCGAAGTTCTTGTCGCCGAAATCGGTGTAGCGGTACTCGACACGGCCGAACACATTGTCGGTAATCTTGATGTCGGTGCCGACGCCGGCCGTCCAGCCGAGCATGGTGTTGGTGTCGCTGAAGCCGGCGGCTTCCACCTTCTGGTTCTTCAGCGCGCCACCGGCGGTGCCGTAGAGCAGGATTTCCGGGGTAACAGCGTAGCCGAGGCGAGCGCGCAGCGAGCCTTCGACGCCGCCCTTGGCCTCGATGCCGGCATCGTCGCCCTTGACGCCGTTATAGCCGATATCGGCTTCGGCACCGTAGACGAAGTTCTCCTGCTGCCAGTTGTAGCCGCCGAAGACGCCGCCGACGAAGCCCTTGGTATCGATGTCGACACCAACGGTTTTGGCATCGGCATGGCCGGCGAAGCCGTAGCCGACGCTCACACCGGCATAGGGGCCGGCCCAGGATGCGACCGGAAGTTCGGCGATCGGGGCAGGTGCCGGCGGCTCTTCCTGAACCACGTCCGCGGCATAGGCGGTTCCGCCGAGGGCGAACAGCCCAAACGCCACCGCGAGCGGTCGCGCAAATTTAAGATTGGCTTGCATTGTTCTTTACTCCTTAAGCCACAGGACACAGGCTTGTTTTTTCATGAGCGCCCTCAACCCGTCCGGGGGGTGAAACGGATCCGGCGTTCAACGGTTCCAAATGTCGTGTCGAAATGCGGCTGAAGCGAACCTGAACTTGGGTCATTCCCTGGCACGAATGAGGCAGAACCTTGACGTTGCATCTTCGCAACAGCGAGATGTCAGCAGGTTCGCCGTGCTGCACTGCACACGGCTTGGTGCAAGGGCTCCCGCGCCCTATATTGCGGTCGGGCTGGCCCGGATTCCGGTCGAGCCAGAATGCCGACCGGGCCACTTTGCCACAATCCTGCCCCAGGTGGAAATGGGATTTAACACTTGGCAGGCCATATTTTGCCGGCCCGGTCCCGGCAGGTCGGAATCGGCATCAGATTGAGGATTGACAGATGAGCAAGGTCGCCGCGACGGCACTGGTGACAGGCGGGGCGAAGCGGATCGGCAGGGCGATCGTCGAGGATCTTGCTGCGCACGGTTTTGCCGTCGCCATTCACTGTAATCGCTCGCTGGCCGAGGCGGAGGCACTGGCGGCCGGGATCAACAGTGGTCATTTTGGTCGAGACGGCAGGGCCGCTGTGGTTGCTGCCGACCTGACCGACATGGACGCCGTCGGCAACCTTGTCGGCCGCGCGGCGGCGGCGCTCGGACCGGTGTCGCTGCTGGTCAACAACGCCTCGCTGTTCGAGCACGACAGTGTTGACGATTTCGACTGGCCGGCCTGGGATCGCCATTTCGCCGTGCATGTCAAGGCGCCGGCTCTGTTGGCGCAGACTTTCGCCCGGGCCTTGCCGCAGAGCAGTGAGGGGTTGATCGTCAACATGATCGACCAGCGCGTCTGGCGGCCGACGCCGCGTTATTTCTCCTATGCGCTGTCGAAGTCGACCTTGTGGGCAGCGACCGAGATGATGGCGCAGGCGCTGGGTCCCCGCATCCGCGTCAACGCCATCGGTCCGGGCCCGACCTTGAAGAACACGCGCCAGCACGACAGCGATTTCGACGCGCAGATTGCCGGCCTGATCCTGAAGCGCGGCCCGGAATTGCCCGAATTCGGTGACACCATCCGTTACCTCTGGGCGGCACGCTCGGTCACCGGCCAGATGATCGCGCTTGACGGCGGCCAGCATCTTGCATGGCAGACGCCCGATGTGACAGGCATGACGGAATGAGCCCCATGGACCAGAAACAAAAAACGCGCGGCGGCGCCGACGACCTGCCGCCCGAAATCGACCTCGAGGACGAGGCAGCCGAGGAGGTCGTCGAGCCTGCAGCCGCTGGTCCGGACGTCACCTTCACCGCCATCGACTGGACGCCGCATGCCGGCGATGCCGACGGCATGGTCGGCGCCGAGGTGATCCAGACGCTGGTCAAGCGGCTGCCCAACGCGCCCGGCGTCTACCGCATGATGAATGCCGCCGGCGACGTGCTCTATGTCGGCAAGGCACGCAGCCTGAAGAAGCGGGTCACCAACTACGCGCAAGGTCGGTTCCACACCAGCCGCATCGGCCGCATGGTGCGCGAGACGTCGACGATGGAGTTCGTCGTCACCCGCACCGAGATCGAAGCGCTGCTGCTTGAAGCCAACCTTATCAAGCGCTTGCGGCCGCGCTTCAACGTGCTGATGCGCGACGACAAGTCGTTTCCCTATATCCTGTTGACCGGCGACCATGTCTCCCCCGGCATCTACAAGCATCGCGGCGCGCGCTCGCGCAAGGGCGACTATTTCGGCCCCTTTGCCTCAGCCGGCGCCGTCGGCCGCACCATCAATTCGCTGCAGCGCGCCTTCCTGCTCAGGAGCTGCACCAACTCCTTCTACGAGAACCGCACCCGGCCTTGCCTTTTGTTCCAGATCAAGCGCTGTGCCGGCCCGTGCACCGGCGAGATCTCGCATGGCGACTATGCAAGGCTTGTCGCCGAGGCGAAGGATTTTCTCTCCGGCCGCAGCCAGAAGGTGAAGACGGAGATCTCCGCCGCCATGCAGCAGGCTTCGGAGAACCTCGATTTCGAACGCGCCGCCATCTATCGCGACCGGCTGGCGGCGCTGTCGCATGTGCAGAGCCATCAAGGCATCAATCCGCAGACTGTCGACGAGGCCGACGTCTTCGCCATTCATCAGGAGGGCGGCCAGGTCTGCATCCAGGTGTTCTTCTTCCGCACCGGCCAGAACTGGGGCAACCGCGCCTATTTTCCCAAGGCCGATCCGGCGCTCGAAGCTGGCGAGGTGCTGGGTTCGTTCCTGGCGCAGTTCTACGACGACAAGCCGACGCCACGCACCATCCTGTTGTCGTATGGCGTCGAGGACCAGGAATTGCTGGCGGAGGCGCTCTCCACGCGCGCCGGCCGCAAGGTGTCGATCTCGGTGCCGCAGCGCGGCGAGAAGAAGGACCTGACCGACAACGCGCTGCAGAACGCGCGCGAAGCGCTCGGCCGACGGCTCGCCGAGACCTCGACCCAGGCGCGGCTGCTCACCGGCTTTGCCGAGACCTTCGGCCTGGAAAAGCCGCCGGTGCGCATCGAGGTCTATGATAACTCGCACATCATGGGCACCAACGCCGTCGGCGCCATGGTCGTCGCCGGGCCGGAAGGGTTTGTGAAGAACCAGTATCGAAAGTTCAACATCCGCTCGACCGAGATCACGCCGGGCGACGATTTCGGCATGATGCGCGAGGTGATGCAGCGGCGCTTCTCGCGGCTGTTGAAGGAACATGGCGATGCCCCGCAAACCGAGAGTGCGGACGAGGCGAGCGCTACCGGACCGGGCGACGATGTCGAGGACGCCGGCGGCTTTCCGGCCTGGCCCGACGTCATCCTCATCGACGGCGGCCAAGGCCAGATGACGGCGGTGCGCAAGATCCTGTCCGATCTCGGCATCGAGAACCGCGTCGTGGCCATCGGCATCGCCAAGGGTCAGGACCGTGACGCCGGCCGCGAACGCTTCTTCGTCAAGGGCAGGGACTCATTCTCGCTGCCCGTACGCGATCCGGTGCTCTATTTCGTCCAGCGGCTGCGCGACGAGGTCCATCGCTTCGCCATCGGTTCGCACCGCGCCCGCCGCAAGAAGGAGATGGTCAAGAGCCCGCTCGACGAGATCAGCGGCATCGGCCCCGGCCGCAAGCGCGCGCTGCTGATGCATTTCGGCACGGCCAAGGCGGTCAGCCGCGCCGCCGTTGAGGATCTGGTCAAGGTTGACGGCATTTCCGAGCAGGTGGCGAAATTGGTCTACAATCATTTTCACGAGAGCTAAGATCTATTGCCGATATTTCGGCTGGCTAATCGATTCTGGCCTGTTGACCCCCCACATTCGCTTCTGATTTGACTAAGCAGGCAGAAAGAGTTCCCAAACATGGCCCAGCGCGCGTTCAACCTGCCTAACATGCTCACCTATGCCCGCATTCTGGCGGTGCCGTTGGTCGTGCTGTGCTTCTTCCTGGAAGGGCATCTGAAATCGAGCGACTTCGCCCGCTGGTCGGCGCTCATCATTTTCCTGCTCGCCTCGATCACCGATTACGTCGACGGCTATCTGGCGCGCGCCTGGCAGCAGACCTCCAATATCGGCAAGATGCTCGACCCGATCGCCGACAAGCTGCTGGTCGCCACTTGCCTGCTGCTGCTCGCCGCCGACACCGACCGCCATGCCGGCATCGCCGGCTGGTCGCTGTGGGCGGCGATCATCATCCTGTGCCGCGAGATCCTGGTCTCGGGTCTGCGCGAATATCTGGCGGCCCTGAAGGTCTCGGTGCCGGTGACGCAACTGGCCAAATGGAAGACCACCATCCAGATGGTCGCCATTGCCTTCCTGCTTGCAGGCCCCGCCGGCGACAAGATCTTTCCACTGACCACCCAGACCGGGCTGGTGCTGCTGTGGATCGCAGCCCTGGTCACGCTCTACACCGGCTACGACTATTTCCGCGCCGGCCTCAAGCACATCATGGACGAGTAACATGTCGACCAAGCTCATCTATTTCGCCTGGGTGCGCGAGCGGATCGGCAGACCGGAGGAAGACGTCGAACTGCCGGACGGCATTGAAACCGTCGCCGACCTGTTGCGCTGGCTGAAATCACGCGGCGAGGAATACGAGAACGCGCTGCAATATCCTGATGTGATCCGCGTCGCCATCAACCAGGAACATGTCGAGCACCGCGAGAAGATCGCCGGCGCGCGCGAGATCGCGCTGTTCCCGCCGATGACCGGTGGCTGAACCATGTCCGCGGTGGTGCCTGTGGTGCGCATCCAGGCGGAGGACTTCGATGTCGCCGCCGAGATCGCCAGGCTGACCCAGGGTCGCAACGACATCGGCGCTGTGGTGACCTTCTCCGGCCTTTGCCGCGACGAGCAAGGCAGGCTCTCCGCGCTTGAGCTCGAACATTATCCCGGTATGGCCGAAGCCGAGATTTCCCGCATCGCCGGCGAGGCAATCGAGCGTTGGCCACTGCAGGGCCTCACCGCCATCCATCGCCACGGCAAGATCGCGCCCGGCGAAAACATCGTGCTGGTGGTGGCGGCTTCCGCCCACCGGCAGGCGGCGTTCGAGGCCGCGAATTTCCTGATGGACTATTTGAAATCACGGGCGCCGTTCTGGAAGAAGGAACACCATAGCGACGGTTCGGAGGGCGGCTGGGTCGACGCCAAGGAGGCCGACGACAAGGCGGCGAGCCGCTGGAAACGAGACTGACCAGGCTTTCCGCGAGGCCTCAACCTTTGTCAGTGCCGATCAGACGATCGAGTGAAATCCGGCCGGGTCCCCAGGCCATGATGCCAAGCGCCATCGCCGCCCAGGTAAGCCGTCCGGCACGGTGAGCTCGATGATCAGCGTCATCAGCAGCAGCCCGAATGCCGCCAGTCGCGCCATCAGGCCGAAAACAAGGAGAACTGGCAACACGATCTCCGCGGATCCTGAGGCGAACGCCACCAGCCCAGGTGCCGGAAAATCGTAAGGGCCGCCCGGCAGATGTAGTTTGAGTTCCGAGCTGAAAAGCAGCACTGCGAAGCCGTTCAACTGTAGAAAACCGTCCCATTTGTTGACGCCGGATCGCCAGAACGGGACGGCGAGGGCGCAGCGCAGGACAAGCTGCGTCAGCGATGGCGTCGCGATCGTGCGCAGGGCGGCATTCAGCCTTTCGACGAAGGCGGCGACCCCTCGCGGTTTGGTGCTCGCGCTCTGCCCATCGCTCATCGTGCTCACCTTTCCTGATGTGCCGTCGTGAAGGCTCCCGCTTCCAGCACGCCGGCAATGTTGGCGGAAAGCTCGAATTCGCAAATGCCGCCGCGGCCGCCGCGCCGAGCGCCTCGCCCGCGATCAGATGCGAGATAAATACTGCGCCGCCGGGCGGCAGGTGGCGGACGAAGACCTCGAGGCCGGGCCGCGTGACCAGCGCATCTTCAGCGCCCGTTGCCTGGATCGGCCCAACAGGAGCCTCGTTCCGGTTTATCGCGAAGACCGTGACTGCCGGGAACCGGGAGCGCGCGACCCGCGTCGCCGGATGCGGCCGCAGCACGGTATCGGCAAGCCTCTCGCAAGGGATCGACGCCAGCGCCTCAGCCGACAGCGCGCCTCTGCGTCGGCGGCATGATAGGCGTCGAGCCAGGCCCGCTCGATGCGCGCCACGTCGGCCAGCCACGGCATCGACTGCGCGTATTCGTAGCGCTCGATGAAATCGGGAAAGTCGCGGCCATATTCGAATAGAAGCCGCGAGGTGGGTGGCGTTTCGCGGATGTGAAATCGCGCCATCGCGCGAAAGAAATCCGGGCCGGTGATGCGCAGCGTCGCTGGAAAGCTGGCGGCCAGCGCATCGATCAGGCTGACCGTGACGTTGTTGCGGTAGACGGCATATCGCTTGACCGCAGCCTTCCCATTCGGCCCCGAGACAGAGTCAGGCGGGGCATGGTCAGGATCGAGCAAACCGGCGGTGAATGCCGCGGCATAGTCAAACCGGCGGCCGAGATCGCCCGACTGGAGCTCATCCTGCGGCATGGGCTTTTCCGAAATAGCTGTCGGCATGACGGTCGAGGATGGCTTGGGCGGCGGCGGCCTCCGCCTTGAGCACCGGCCACTCGGGAATGTCGCTGTCCCATTCGATCAGCGTCGGCAGTGGCCCGCATCGGCCGATGACGGTGTCGAAGAGCTTCCAGACCGCGTCGGCAACCGGGCCGTCATGGCTGTCGATGAGCAGCAGGCCGCCCTCGTCGTCCTCCTGCTTGGCGTGCCCGGCCAGATGGATTTCGCCGACATGTTCGAGCGGGAAATCCGCGAGATAAGAACGTGCCGAATAGCCGTGATTGGTGGCCGAGACGAAGACGTTGTTGACGTCGAGCAGCAGGCCGCAGCCGCTACGCCGAACCAGCTCGCGGATGAAATCCGTCTCGCTCATCGTCGATTCCGCAAAAAGCACATAGGTCGAAGGATTCTCGAGCAGGATCGGGCGGCCGATCGTGCCCTGCACCTCGTCGATGTGATCCGCCACGCGCGAAACCGTTGCCGGCGTGTAGGGCAGGGGAAGCAGGTCGTTGTAATAGGTGGTGTCGTGGGTCGACCAGGCGAGATGCTCAGAAACGAGCGCCGGCTCGTAGCGATCGACCAGCGCCTTGAAACGACCGAGATGCGCCTTGTCGAGCGGCTGCGGGCCGCCGATCGACATGCAGACGCCATGCAGCGAGACGGCATAATTGCGGCGGATGCAGGCGAGCGCGTCGTGCGGCGGGCCGCCGGCGCCCATGTAGTTTTCCGCATGAACCTCGAAGAAGCCGCTTTGGGGGCCGTCGGCGAGGATTGCAGTCAGATGCTCATGCTTGAAACTGGTGCCGGCAAGGCCGGCGACCGGGTGCGCCGGAAAGCGCGAGGTCTTCAACATGCGAGATGCTGGACGAGTCGGTCCGCTCATCGTCATCGCCGCTTTCCGGGCAGGTTGCATCGCTTACGATGGGACGTCGCGGGTCAGCTCGGTGGGTGAGCCCTTGCGGCCGCCGGGTAGGTCCATCGTCGTGCAGGTGCCGCCGTCGACGAACTTCCAGGCGTTGCCTTGGTAGTCGATGGTCGACGTACCTTGGCAGGTGGTTCCCGGGCCTGCCTTGCAGTCGTTCTGTCCCTTCAAGGCGACGCCAAAGCACTTCTCCTTGCCGGCGTCCATCGCCATTCATTGACCGCAATCCTGCGAAACCCTTTGCCGGAAGGGGAGCAGGATCATGCTGGACAGGATCGCCGAGTTCTTCATCTTCGGACTGGTGCCGCTGGCCGTCGGCATACTGGCCGTTCCGGATCATTCCGTGGCTGCCGAAAAGACCCTCAAGGGCAAGGTGATGTATCGCGAGCGCATCGCGCTGCCGCCTAATGCCGTGCTTTCCGTGCAGCTTGCCGACGTTTCGCTGGCCGACGCGCCGGCTGCAATCATCGGTGAGCGCAAGGTGGTGCCGGCCGGCCAGGTGCCGATCAAGTTCGAGATCAGCTTCGATCCGCAGGTGATCCGGCCTGATATGACCTACGCTCTGCAGGCGCGCATCACTGTCGACGACCGGCTGCTGTTCGTCACAGGTGCGCGCCACCAGGTCGACCCGCTCAGCGACGCGCCACAGACCATCATGCTGAAAATGGCGGCGCCGAGCGCCGAGCCGGCGACAGCTTCCGTGTTCGGCCAAAGCTGGCTGGTCGAATATATCGACGGCATCGGCGTGATTGCCGAGCCGCGGGCGACATTCCGGATCAGCGAAGCCGGCAAGGCCGGCGGCAGCGGCCCTTGCAACGTCTATTTCGCCACCGCCAAAGTCGATGGTTCGACGATTACCATCAGTGACATCGGTTCGACCTTCAAGGCCTGCGCGTCCGAGACCATGGCCGAGGAAAAGGCGCTGTTCGAGGCGCTGGCCAAGGCAGCGTCGTACCATATCGACGCCGGCAAGCTCATCATCGCCGACAAGGATGACCGCGTCATCCTGCGGTTCAATGCTGCGAGTTGAGACTTGTCGATATTCAGGTGAGGCCTGCACCGGCTCGGCCTGCCCTGATTCTCAACAGGCCTTGGACCGTTCCGAAACGATCACACCTGTGGTGGCTGCGCAGGCGTCAGGCCGAAGCGGCGCATCAAAGGCTGGCTCGCCGGAAGAGATAGCGAAGGTCGTGGCCTTCCTTGCTTCCGATGACGCCTCGTTTGTCTCAGGCCACGGCCTGCTCGCCGATGGCGGCTATTCGGTCGCCTGATCGGCCGCATGCCGATCACGTTGTGTTTCAGGGGGAATAAACTGGGCAGAGCGCGCGTTACGTCCTCATACGATGGCGGGTAAGGCAAAAGGGATGTTTGTCCCTTCGTTGAAGCCGCCAGAATGGCTGCGGCTCGTTCTGGCCTAACTCAAAGGAGTCCAGACATGAAAACGCACGCGCTTATCCTTGCCGCCACCGGTGCATCGCTCCTTGCCTTCACCGGCCTTGCCAAGGCAGACGACCATCTGTTCGACGCCCTCCAGCATGGTCTCAGTCCTGACAGCCAGCCTTTCCAGACCAACAAGGCTGGTCATAGCGGCGATCTCGCGCCCGGGCAGGGCAGCCCGTTCACCGGTCACGATACACAGACGCCGGCCACCGACACGGAAGCGGCGAACGAACATGCGAACGTGAAGGAACGCCAGGCGAAATAGACTGGCAGAACCCGCCGCTAGGGGGCGGCGGGCGAGATCTATCGGGGCGACGACCGCATACACCAGGCATTCTCAATTTGTCGCGAGTTTGAATACCGCGCCGTAGTGGTAGGGCGGTATGTCGACCAGCCCGGCGAGCTTGAACCCGCTTGCTTCCACCGCCGCGGTGGTCTGTTCGGGTGACAGCCTCAGCTCGGTCTTCGGTCCGCGCGGCTCGCCCAGAACCGTGGTCTGCTCGCGCGGCTTCTGGTGCCAGTTGACGATGGCAAAACGACCGGCCCTGCCAAGCGTCGCCCGCACGGCGCGGGCAAGGCGCGGCCGGTCCGGAACGCCATGGAAAGCGTTGGCCATGAAGACGAAGTCGACGGGCCGGGGCACCAGCCTGGCAAGCTCATAGGCGTCGCCCGCCACAAACTCGCAATTGCTCGCGCCTCCGTCGGCCAGCCGCCACCGGGCGACTTCGAGCAGATCGGCATCGATGTCGATGGCGATGACCTGACGAACGACCCTGGCCATTGGCAGCGTGAACCAGCCGTCGCCGCAGCAGAGATCGACCACATCCATGCCGTGCTTCATTCCCACCGCCGTCAACACCCCGGCAGGGTCGGGCCACAACGCCTCCCACCAGCCACCGGTCGGCATCTCGGTGCCCTGGAACAAGCCGGGAATGGTGCTGGTCATGGCCTGGTCGGCTCCGTTGTCGCGACCGCGTTTGATCCGTGCCCTCGAGCTTAACGCACCCATGACCCGTCGAGGAGCCTGAACCTGAAAATGTCTGCTAACGAAAAAGGCCGGCGTTGCGCCGGCCTCTTTGATGGGTTCGGGATGCCGGCTTAGCCAACGATCTCGGTGTCCGAGAACCAGTATTTGATCTCCTGCGCGGCGGTTTCCGGCGCATCGGAACCATGCACGGAATTCTCGCCGATCGACAGCGCGTGCAGCTTGCGGATGGTGCCTTCGGCGGCGCTTGCCGGATTGGTGGCGCCCATCACTTCGCGGTTCTTGGCAATGGCGTTCTCGCCTTCCAGCACCTGCACGATGGTCGGGCCCGACGACATGGACTCGACCAGCTCGCCGAAGAACGGACGCTCCTTGTGGACGGCATAGAAACCTTCCGCCTCGCGGCGGCTCATCCACACCCGGCGCGAAGCGACCACGCGCAGGCCGGCATCTTCCAGTATCTTGGTAATGGCGCCGGTGAGATTGCGGCGGGTCGCGTCCGGCTTGATCATGGAAAAGGTGCGTTCGAGCGCCATGGGATCGTCCTTGTGATGGAGAGTGGAATTGAGGGTGGCGGGCTCTATACAAGCCGCCCGCCGGCTTGCCAAGGGGAGGTGGGCGCACAGCGCGTCGCCGTCAGCCAGACCCAATGTGTCATAGCTCAATCTCGATCGTCAGATTGGCCGTGTCGCCAGCCCCAAGGCCTTCGCGGACCCGCACCGCCGTCTTGATCGGCAAGAGCAGGCTGCCGGATTTCTTGTCGGGAAACAGCGATGTCCGCCATCTGGTCTGGCCGATGACGGCTTCCACGCCAAGCGAGCCCCAGGGCCTTGCCATCCCTACCATCGCCGTCTTGATCCAGGCTCCAGGTTCCGGCGGCAGCGTCACGAAATGCCAGCCGCCCTTGCCCGGATAGACCCAGATCTCGGCCTGCACGTCGCAGCGAAACATTCTATGCCCCTTCCTCAGATCAAGGCCGTCACGACTGGCTTTGCCTTTGGTCTCTTGTTGGCGATGCTGACGATTGGCGAAACATCCATGACATCCATTCTGCCCTGCAGGGGAGGAGTCATTCTCCCCTGCAAAGAGAATGGCTTCCCTGCAAAGAGAATGGCTTTCCTGCAACGAGAATGGCAGCGCCGCCGTTGCACTACCGTTTTGTCACGATCGAAGCGCGCCGGACTTCCCAGCCTTGCCGTTCCAGTTCCGGCACGCTGTGTTCCTCGCTTGGATAGCCGACGCAGAAATAGCCGATCAGCGTCCACTCCGGCGGTGCGTCCAGGATCGTCACCATCTCGACCGGATCGAGGATCGAGACCCAGCCCATGCCTATTCCTTCGGCGCGCGCCGCCAGCCACATCGTGTGAACCGCCATGACAGCGGAATAGTCTATGGTGGCTGGCATGGTCAGGCGGCCGAGCCCATGCCCTTGCTCGGTTGCGCGGTCGGCGAAAACCGCAAGCTGGCAGGGCGCCTCATTCAGGCCGGCAAGCTTCAGGCGCCCATAGAGCGCGGCGCGTTCACCGCAAAAATTTGCGAGTGCCTCCGCGTTGCAGCGCTCGAAGCATGCCCTGACGGCGGCGCGGCATGCTTCGCTCTCGACGATAACGAAGCGCCAGGGCTGGCTCAGCCCGACAGACGGCGCGGCGCTGGCAAGCTCGAGCAGCCGCTCCAGCGCCCCTTCGGGGAGCAGCGTCGGCTTGAACCGCCTGACGTCGCGTCGCCACAGGAAAAGATTGGCGAGCCCGGCGCGAAAGTCGGCCGGGAACTCTGGGTTTGCGGTCATGGCGCGCTGCCTCTGTTGTGATTGTCCGGTTCGCCGGACTTTCGTCTTGTTTGCTTCGATCCGGGCAGTGATGAGGCGCTTCGAGCGACACGTCGTCTACCCGCATTGTCGCATTTCGCCGGGGCGGCAATTCTAATGCATGTCGCGCAAAAGTGTGCAGCGGTTTTGCGCTAACGACATGCATCAAAACAAGAACCTAAAGCGCATCGCATGAGGCCGGTCGAACGCGACGCGCTTTAGCCGAGGCCCGGCGACATTGCCGCCATCTGCGCCGTTGGACCTTGATCGGCAAACAAAACCCGCCTCGGCAAGCCGGGCGGGTCGTTGGAGCCAATTAGCACCATACCCAGATTAGTAGCATAGCTGCCGGCACAAAGCAAGAACAAAATGTGGCGCCGCTGTAAAACTGCCGATTTCAACTCTCAAGCGAGGCGAGCGCCGCCGGCGCGACGGTGCGGCCGAGGCCGCCATGCAGATCGAGGCATCGTTCGAACCATTGCGCCACGACGTCGCTGTCGTCGAGCAGCCGGTAGGGCGTGGCGATGCGCGCCCATTGCAGCGCGCCGAAAACGATGTAGTCGGCAAACAGCGGCGACGGGCCGCCGATGAAGGGCTGATAGCCAAGCATCGAGCGGAGCGGCTCCAGCGAGGCCCGGAAGCTGGCGAGCCCAGCGTCGCGGGTGGCGTATACCGCCTCCAGGCGCTTGCCGAAGCGCTGCTCGCGGTTCTGCCGGAAATAGGCGGCGTTCGCCTCGTCCTGCATGGCGTGCAGGTCCAATATCGCAGCGGTGGTGACGTAGGGATGGATGGTCAGCTGCGACCAGCGTTCGATGAAGCGCGCCGTCGCCTTGCCGCCGTCGCCGGAAAACAATGTCGGCCGCTCGGGATAGGCCTGCTCGAGATAGAGCGCGATAGCGAAGGAATCGGCGACCACCGTCTCGCCGTCGCGGATCACCGGAACGAGCTTCGAGACGCCGCCTTCCACCTTCGGCACTTCGAGAAAACGGGTCGGCACGCTGGTGATGTCGAGCCCTTTGTGGGCCAGCGCCATCGCCGCCTTCCAGCAATGTGGGCTGAACGGGCGGGCGGCGTCGCGTCCGACAAGGTCGTAGAGCAGAATGGTCATTGGCGGCAGCGTCCTCGCAGTCTAACTATGCCCGAAACAGACCCACGCGAAACAGGGTCTCGCAGGTCGAGAGAAGAATGAAACAGCATTTCAGGATGTTTGCGGCCTACAATCAATGGGCCAATGGCCGCATCTACGATGCCGCCGCCGATCTCGACGAGGAAGAGTTCGACCGCAATATCGGCGTCTTCTTCGGCTCGATGATGGGAACGCTCAACCACCTCCTGGCAGCCGACCGTATCTGGATGAAACGCTTCACCGGCGAGGGCGACGCGCCGGCAAGGCTCGACACGATCCTGCACCGCGCCTTGCCCGGCTTGCGGCTGGCGCGCGAGGCCGAGGACAAACGGATCATCGACTGGGTCGACGGCCTGAGCGACAAGGCGCTGTCGGGCCGCTTCTCCTACATGACCGTCTCGGATATGCGCACCGTCTCGCAGCGGCTGGCGCCGGCGCTCGACCACTTCTTCAACCACCAGACCCACCACCGCGGCCAGGCGCATGCGATCCTGACCATTCTGGGCAAGCCAAGCCTCGGACTGGACCTGACGATGTTCCAGCGCAGCGAGGAGGGCAGGGCATTCGCCTGAACCTGGGGCGGCTGGGGAAGCGGTGGATAGGGGACGATCTGCCGAGATTGCAAAACGCGCCAAAACATTTTATGGAGCGCACGGTCGTGAGGGCGGCCGCTTCAGCAGCATTCAGCAGCAACAGCGAGAATTGGCACGCATGCCCAATGAACCCTTGCGCCTTGTGGCGTTCTTCGCCGTGGTCCTGGCGCTTCTCAACTCCGGTTATTATTTCCACCAGGGCGACATTGTCGCGACCATCTATTTCATGATCGGCGCCATTCTTGTGACTGCGGTGACCCGGATGAGCATCAGAAGGCAGCTGATTTAGGATCTGCCGACCTAAAACCACCGACAACGGACCGCATCTCCGGCCGGCCATGATGACGAAGAGGTTGCGTCAGGCGGCGTAGCCGCCGAGGCCCCGGGCGACCGGCTTGACCGAGACTGCCGGCTGGGCGGCCGGCCAGAGGATGCCGGCCGTCACGGCGAAGGTGATCAGGGCGTCGCGTGCCGCTTCGGCCGAGATCTCGCCGGCGCGTGCCGCCTCGCAGGCCTTTACCGCGGCGCCATAGCTCAGCCGCCGGCGCGAAGGCGGGAACTCGGTCAGGAACTCGTGCATCTCGGAGAACGAAGCGATCGTCCGCTTGTAGCCGGCGCCAACGGTTAGGGCGACCGGTGTGGAAAACGTCCTGTCGTGCATTCTGGCCTCTCGAATGGGCGGAGGTCACGGCGGACGCCGTTCTCCGGTCTGGGGGTCGGGCAGAAACGCGGATCACGGCGCGAGGTTCCATGTTGCCGGGATTTGTTTTTCGCCGGCTCTGGGGGTTGTCGCCGGGAGAGCAGCGCCAGCGGCGAGGGCGCGTGCCTATTTCCACATGCCGCGCATGCGGGCGCCGAGGTCGACACGCACCTGCGGCTGGCGGCACGGATCGTCCCTGGCCTGGACGCTGGCCCACGCCACCTGCTCGAAGGCACCAAGGATCGGGCGCGGGATGAAGCGCGTGCGCGAGGCATAGACATGGCGGTCGCCGCGCGCCGCCTGGCCGTGGACGAAAAAACGCTGCGGCATCACCAAATGCAGGCTATCCTTGGCCCGCGTCATGGCCACGTAGAGCAGCCGCCGCTCCTCGTCGACGTCGTCCTTGCTGCCGACGCCGAGGTCGATCGGGATGCAGCCGTCGACGGTGTTGAGCACGAAGACGTTCTTCCACTCCTGGCCCTTGGCCGAATGGATGGTCGACAGGATCAGATAATCCTCGTCGCGGTGCGGCGGGCCGGCTTCGTCGCTGGTCGCGTCCGGCGGATCGAGCGTCAGCTCGGTGAGGAAGCGCTCGCGCGATCCATAGCCGGAAGCGATCTGCTCGAGCTGCAGCAGATCGGCCCGGCGCGTCGTCGCATCCTCATGGATACGTTCCAGATGCGGTTCGTACCAGAGCCTGACCTGCTCGATGTCGGCCGGCCATTTCTTTGCGCCGGCGCGCAGGCCGCAATAGAGCGCGACAAAGCCCGGCCAGTCGTCGGCGGCGCGCTGCGGCGGCCGGTAGCGGGCAAGCCCCATCGTCTCGTCGAGCGACGTCGCCATGGTCTCGACAATCGCATTGGCGGCCGAAGGGCCGATGCCGGGCAGAAGTTGCAGCACGCGAAAGCCGGCGACGCGGTCGCGCGGGTTTTCGGCAAAGCGCAGCACGGCCAGCACGTCCTTGACGTGGGCGGCATCGAGGAATTTCAGCCCGCCGAATTTGACGAAGGGGATGTTGCGGCGCGTCAGTTCGATCTCCAGCGGGCCGCTATGGTGCGAGGCGCGAAACAGCACGGCCTGCGCTTTGAGAACGGTACCGGCCTCGCGCTCGGTGAGTATCGCCTGGCAGACATAGCTCGCCTGCTCGATCTCGTCGCGCACGCTCACCAGCTTCGGCTTTTCCGCCGATTTGCGCTCCGACCAGAGATTTTTGGTGAAACGTTCCGACGCTTCGCCGATCACCGCATTGGCCGCCGCCAGGATCGTCTCGGTCGAGCGGTAGTTGCGCTCCAGCATGACGACCTCGGCCGGCTGCGCGAACTGCTTGGGAAAATCCAGGATATTGCGCACTTCCGCGGCGCGGAACGAATAGATCGACTGCGCGTCGTCGCCGACCACCGTCAGCCCCGATCCGTCGGGCTTGAGGGCCGTCAGGATCGAGGCCTGCAGCCGGTTGGTGTCCTGGTATTCATCGACCAGCACATGGTCGAAACGTGCACCCAGATGCGCGGCGATTTCCGGCTCGCCGGCCATCTGCGCCCAGTAGAGCAGCAGATCGTCGTAATCGAGCACGTTCTGCGCCTGCTTGGCCTCGACATATCTGGCGAATAATTGTTTCAGCTGTTCGGCCCAGCCGGCGCACCACGGGAACACCGAACCCAGCACCTCGCCGAGCGGCGCCTGTGCATTGACGGCACGCGAATAGATCGCAAGGCAGGTGCCCTTGGTCGGGAAGCGGGCTTCGGTCTTCGAAAACCCAAGCTCGTGGCGGGCGAGGTTCATCAGGTCGGCGGAATCCTCGCGGTCGTGGATGGTGAAGGCGGGATCGAGACCGATCTCCAGCGCATAATCACGCAGCAGCCTGGCGCCAATGCCGTGGAACGTGCCGGCCCAGCTCAGCGCATCGGTGATGACAGAAGCATCGCGGCCCAGCACCTCGCCGGCGATGCGCTCGACCCGCTTGGCCATTTCCGCCGCGGCACGGCGGGAAAATGTCATCAAGAGGATGCGGCGCGGATCGGCACCCCTAACGATCAGATGCGCGACCCGGTGCGCCAGCGTGTTGGTCTTGCCGGAGCCGGCGCCGGCAATCACCAGCAATGGCCCCGCGATCTTGCCGTCGCCGTGTTCGACGGCAAGCCGCTGCTCGGCGTTGAGCTTTGCCAGATAGGCCGGCTGGAAGGACGAATCACGGGCGGCGAGGTTCATCGCCCATCAAGCATCGTTTCCGCTTTGTTCGCAACGGTTTGCGGAGCCGGAATGGGGCTCGTGAACGAAGAAGCCTTGCGGGCAGGCCCGTTGACTAACGCCCGGGCTCGACGCCCATCCTTGCCGATTGCCGCCGCAGCGCCTCGCGATCGTCTTCTGGTGGCGGCAGCAGCAGCGGATCGAAATCGTCGGGCACCTCGTCGATCACTTTCTTGGCGACGCGATAGGCAACATAGACGATTGCCCCGGCGATAAGCAGACGGATCATGGCTTCCTCCATTGATTCTGGAGCAACCGGAGACGCGGCATTTTGTTCCCCGACTGCTCGGCGAATGCGGGAACGACACCGATCGCGCAACCAAATCGCCGACGCCTCGTTGTCGGCGAGAGGAGACTGCGATGAAAAAGCGCTCAATCCTGCTGCTTGTGGCAGCGCTGACCGTTGCGGGTTGCGACAACAACATCCAGCCGACCAAGGCCCCTGGCGATACGGTCGAGCAGAATCCGCAGGTCGACAAGAATCCGGTGCCGAAGTCGACGACCGGCGGCGATCAGCCCGGCACGCCGCCGAAACAATGACCGCTTCAAATGGCGTCGGCGCCGGTCAAAAAAGGGTGGCCGGCGCCGCTTGGGAGGAAGCTGATGACGCCGGCCAGGCGGAGATCAGGCCCGCCGCACATCCAAGAATAGCCGAGTCTTTCCGCAGCGTCATGGTCCGATAGCGTACAAACGGCACGCCCTGTGGACAAACCTGCCGCCACGCCGGCGTTTGTTCATCACATGGTTTGTCTATCCCATGGAACAAACCCGGCTGCTGCGTGTTTGGGTGTCGATCGGACGCTCCCAAGGCCGCCGTTCACGAAAGAACCCGCTTTCCTTGTCCCCCCTCAGGATAGCGGGTTCTTTTTGCGTTTTGCGGGAAGTCGCGGTGCGCGGGGGTCGACGTCACCTGCTTGCCGGTTTTCGCGCCTTATGCGGCGAACCGGGGCTCAAGCCCTTGCGAAGCATGGTTGTCCCGTGCAAAAGCGCGGCCATGCTGATCATCAACGACCTTTCGCTCCGCATGGCCGGACGCCTGCTTCTCGACCATGCCTCGCTGACCTTGCCGGCCGGCAGCAAGGCTGGCCTTGTCGGCCGCAACGGCACCGGCAAGACGACCTTGTTCAAGGCGATCACCGGCGACCTCGCCTCCGAGACCGGCTCGATCAGTCTGCCCAAGAACACACGCATCGGCCAGGTCGCTCAGGAAGCGCCGGGCACCGAGGAGCCGCTGATCGAGATCGTGCTCAAGGCCGACCTTGAACGGAGTGCGCTGCTCGAAGAGGAAAAGACGGCGACCGATCCGCACCGCATCGCCGATATCCATATGCGGCTGGCCGATATCGATGCGCACTCGGCCGAGTCACGCGCCGCCACCATTCTCGCCGGCCTCGGCTTCGACGACGCCGCACAACGGCGCCCGGCCTCGTCCTTCTCCGGCGGCTGGCGCATGCGCGTCGCGCTGGCCGCGGTGCTGTTTGCCGAGCCCGATCTGCTGCTGCTCGACGAGCCGACCAATTATCTTGATCTCGAAGGCACGCTGTGGCTGGAAAACTACGTGTCGAAATACCCGCACACTGTGCTGCTGATTTCGCACGACCGCGACCTGCTCAACCGAGCCGTCAATTCGATCGTCCATCTCGACCAGAAGAAGCTGACGTTCTGGCGCGGCGGCTACGATCAGTTCGAGCGCCAATATACCGAGCAGCGCGAATTGCAGGAGAAGGGCCGCGTGAAGCAGGAAGCCGCGCGCAAGCACATGGAATCCTTCGTCGAGCGCTTCCGCGCCAAGGCGTCGAAGGCGAGGCAGGCGCAGTCGCGCATCAAGGCGCTGGAGAAGATGAAGCCGATCGCCGCGATTGTGAACGACACGGTTCGGCCGTTCTCCTTTCCGGAGCCGGTGAAGACGGTGGCCTCGCCGATCATCGCGCTGAACAACGTCCATGTCGGCTATACCGAGGGTGCGCCGATCCTGAAGAAGATGACGCTGCGCGTCGATGCCGACGACCGCATCGCGCTGCTCGGCGCCAACGGCAACGGCAAGTCGACCTTCGCCAAGCTGTTGGCCGGCCGGCTGAAGCCGGAGACCGGCGGCATGACCGTGGCGCCCGGGCTGAAGGTGGCAATCTTCGCCCAGCACCAGCTCGACGACCTCAGGCCCGACGAAAACGCCTATGAGCATGTCCGCCGGCTGATGCCGGACGCGCCGGAATCCAAGGTGCGCGGCCGCGTCGCGCAGTTCGGCCTGACCACCGAAAAGATGAACACCGCCGCCAAAGACCTGTCCGGCGGCGAAAAGGCGCGGCTCCTGATGGGCCTGTCGGCCTTCGAGGGGCCGAACCTGTTCATCCTCGACGAGCCGACCAACCATCTCGACATCGACAGCCGTGAATCGCTGATCCATGCGCTGAACGATTTTCCCGGCGCCGTCATCCTGATCTCGCACGACCGCCATCTGCTCGAGGCGACCGCCGACCGGCTGTGGCTGGTCAAGGAGGGCGCGGTTAACCCGTATGACGGCGACCTCGAGGACTACAAGACGCTGGTCACCGGCGTCTCCGGCGACCGCCGCGGCAAGCGCGAGGCGGACAAAGCCTCGAAGGCCGACCGCCGCCGCGATGCAGCCGCGCGCCGCGCCGCTTTCGAGCCGCTGGCCAAGGAAATCCGCGCCACCGAAGCGCTGATGGACCGCCTCCGCAAGCGCATCGACCTGATCGAGGACGAACTCGCCAATCCGGCCGTCTACGAAAAGGACCCCTCGACCGCGACAAGGCTGGCCAAGGAACGCTCACAACTCGCGCAACAGCTGGCCGGCCACGAGGAGAAATGGCTGTCGATGTCGGCGGAGTACGAGGAAGGCACGGCGGAGTAGGACGATGTCGGCAAAACTGTGGATCGAAGCTGCCAAGGTTTTGGCCGTCAATTCCGGAGCTGTCGTAAAATGTCCTGAGTGTGGAGACGGCAATCTGCTGGTCATCGACGCCGGAGCCGGATCATCGCATGTCGAGCGCCACATACATTGCCCGAAATGCGGTGCCTACAACGCCTTGTTCAAGCGCATTGATGGCGTGTAACTGGCCCTACACGCCGCTATCACAACCGGCTAGTTTGCTCCCATGAATCAGCACGCCAAGCTCAAAATCGGCCATTCGGCCTGTCCGCATGATTGTCCCTCAACCTGCGCGCTCGAGGTCGAGTTGCTTGACGCCAGGCGTATCGGCCGCGTCCATGGCGCCAAGGCCAACAGCTACACGGCCGGCGTCATCTGCGCCAAGGTCGCCCGCTACGCCGACCGCGTCCATCATCCCGACCGCCTGCTGAAACCGCTGGTCCGGGCGGGCGCCAAGGGCGAGGGCGCCTGGAAGGAAGCGAGCTGGGAGGCCGCACTCGACCTTGTCGCCGAAAAGTTCATCGCGGCGGAGGCAAAATTCGGCTCGGAGACGGTCTGGCCCTATTACTATGCCGGCACGATGGGTCTGGTGCAGCGCGACGGCATCGAGCGGCTCAGGCATGCCAAGAAATACTCCGGCTTCTTCAGTTCGATCTGCACCAATCTGGCCTGGACCGGCTGGATGATGGGGGCAGGCGCACTGCGCGGCCCCGATCCGCGCGAGATGGCGAAGTCCGATTGCGTGGTGATCTGGGGCACCAACGCCGTGGTCACGCAGGTCAACGTCATGACCCACGCCATCAAGGCGCGCAAGGAACGCGGCGCCAAGATCGTCGTCATCGATGTTTACGAGAACGCGACGATGAAGCAGGCCGATCTCGGCCTGGTGCTGAAGCCCGGCACCGACGGCGCGCTGGCCTGCGCGGTGATGCACGTGCTGTTCCGTGACGGCATGGCCGACCGCGCTTATTTGGAAAAATACACCGACGACCCGCATGGTCTGGAAGCGCATCTTCAAACGAGGACGCCGCAATGGGCCGCTGATATCACCGGGCTTTCTGTCGACGAAATCGAGACCTTCGCCCGTCTCGTCGGCACGACGAACAAGACCTACTTCCGCCTCGGCTACGGGTTTTCGCGCCAGCGCAACGGTTCGGTCAACATGCACGCCGCAGCCTCGATCGCCGCGGTCACCGGCTGCTGGCAATATGAAGGCGGCGGCGCCTTCCATACCAATTCGGGCATCTTCAAGCTCAATCAGGAACTGCTCGAAGGCACGCGGATGCGCGACCCCGCGATCCGTCATCTCGACCATTCGCGCATCGGCCCGGTGCTGACCGGGGCTGAGGATGCGCTCTATGGGGGCCCGCCGGTGACGGCGCTGCTGATCCAGAACACCAATCCGGTCAATGTCGCGCCGGAGCAGCGGCTGGTGAAGCAGGGTTTTTTGCGCGACGATCTGTTCTCCTGCGTGCACGAGCAGTTCATGACCGACACCGCCAAGCTCGCCGATGTGGTGCTGCCGGCGACGATGTTTCTTGAGCATGACGACGTCTACAAGGGCGGCGGCAACCAGCACATCACGCTCGGGCCGAAGCTGATCGACCCGCCGGAAGGTCCGCGCACCAACCATTTCGTCATCGAGGAACTCGGCAAAAGACTCGGTGTCGCCGATCGCCCGGGCTTCGGCATGACCGAGCAGCAGCATATCGACGTCATTCTGGGCAAGCGCGGGCTGGGCAGCTTTTCGAGCCTGAAAGAGCAGAAATGGGTCGATTTGCAGCCGGATTTCGATGCCGCGCATTACCTCGACGGCTTCGGCCATGCCGACAAGAAGTTTCATTTTCGCGCCGACTGGACGGGCCAGGCGTCGCCCAATCGGCCACCGAAAAGCATGGGCCTGTTCGGGCCGGTGGCGAGCCTGCCGGAATTCCCCGACCATGTCGATCTGATCGAGGTGGCGGACGAGGCGCACCCGTTCCGGCTGACCACCTCGCCGGCGCGCAATTTCCTCAATTCGACCTTCACCGAAACGCCGGTGTCGCAGGCAAAAGAGCGCCGGCCGGAGCTGCTCTTGCATCCCGATGATGCGGCGGCACTCGGCGTCGCCGACGGCGGCCGCATCGAAGTCGGCAACCAGCGTGGCGAAGTGGTGCTGCACGCAAAACTGTTCGACGGCATCAAGCGCGGCGTGGTCATCGCCGAAGGCATCTGGCCGAACAGCGCCCATGAGCGCGGCGAGGGCATCAACGTGCTGACTGGCGCCGATGCGCCGGCGCCCTATGGCGGCGCCGCCTTCCACGACAACAAGGTCTGGCTGCGCCCGGCAACTTGAAGCGTTCGGAACGATATGTTCCTCCGGCCGTTTCGCATGGCGGGTGGAGGCATGGTCATGGCAGAAGCGTTGGCGGCGCCGGACCCCATCGGGCGAACGCTTTCGTCCGGCGAACTCGTAACCACGATGTCCCACTTCCATCGCGCCGAGATTGCGCGCATGGCTGGGTGGCGCGACCGCCTGGACCGGACGAGCAATTGGGCGATAACGGTTGTCGCGGCGATGCTGTCCGTCTCGCTTTCGACAGCCAGCGCTCACCATGGCGTGCTGCTGTTTGCCATGCTGCTTGTTCTGCTGCTGCTGTGGATCGAGGCGCGGCGATACCGCTTCTTCGACTTCTATCGGGCTCGCGTGCGCCAGTTCGAACGGCACTATTTCGCACAGGTATTCTCGCCGCAGCCGGATTTCGCGTCCGATTGGCTGTTGATCGTCGGCGAGAGCCTGCGCGCACCAAAATTCCTGATTTCGCAACGCGTGGCTTTGGCGCGCCGTCTGCGTCGGAATTACATCTACATGCTGCTGATCCTGCTGCTGGCCTGGATCCTCAAACTGTCGACCCCCAGCCTCTTAAACGAAGGCGTCCGCATCGGCTTCGTCGGGTCGATGCGTGAGGCCGTCGCCAGTGCTGCGCTGGGTCCAGTTCCTGGTGGCGCCATCGTCGTGCTGGTCGCCGTCCTCTATGCCGGCCTGCTGATGGCAGCCTACCTGACGGAGAGCGACGACGGCGAACTCTCCTTCGGTGACGTCCACGTCTAGCAATGCCCTGTCTAGCAACGCAACGGCCTGTCGCGCGTTGTGGGGCAGGTGTATTGGGCGATGGGGGTTTCATGGCTTGGCAGGCTCCGACACGTTCCAGCCTGGCGCTGTTGGTTTGTGCATTCGTCCCCGCAGGAGCGGCCCGGGCGGCGGAGACGCTTGTTGCCGGAACCAAGGCTTCGGGAATGGGCGGTTCGGGCGAAGGCGCTTTCGTTGCCGAGATCGTCCTGCTGCTGCTTGTCGGGCGCGGCCTGGGCGAAGTGCTGCAGCGCTATGGCCAGCCGGCAATCATGGGCCAACTGATCGGCGGCATCCTGCTCGGTCCTTCGCTGTTCGGCTGGCTATGGCCATCGGCTCAGCACCTGATCTTTCCCAGCGATCCTGCGCAAAAGGGCATGATCGACGCCGTCTCACAGCTCGGCATCCTGATGCTGCTTTTGCTGACCGGCATGGAGACGGACCTGCGGCTGGTGCGCCGGGTTGGCGCGGCCTGTTTTTCCATTTCGGCGACCGGCGTCGTGGTGCCCTTCATCTGCGGTTTCGCGCTGGCGCAGTTCCTGCCGGACGCATTGCTGTCTGACGCCACGCAACGCACCGTCGCCGGGCTGTTCCTGGGCACCGCGCTGTCGATCTCGTCGGTCAAGATCGTCGCCATGGTGGTGCGCGAGATGAACTTCATGCGCCGCAACCTCGGACAGGTGATTATTTCCTCGGCGATCATCGAGGACACGATCGGCTGGCTTATCATCGCCGTAACCTTCGGCATCGCCACCAATGGCAGGCTGCAGTTCGCGCCGCTGGTGACCACCATCGCCGCGGTGGCACTGTTCATGGTGTTCTCCTTCACCATTGGCCGCCGTCTTGTCTTCACCTTGATCCGCTGGACCAACGATCAATTCCACAGCGAGTTCGCTGTGATCACCATGATCCTCATCATCATGGGCGTGATGGCGCTGATCACCAATATGATAGGCGTGCATACGGTGCTGGGTGCGTTCGTCGCCGGTATCCTTGTCGGGGAATCGCCCATCCTCTCCAGCCATATCGAAGGCCAGCTGCGCGGCGTCATCACCGCGCTGTTCATGCCGATCTTCTTCGGCATGGCGGGGCTTTCCGCCGATCTCACAGTGCTTGCCGATCCGACGCTTGCCATGCTGACGGGCGCTCTGGTGGTTATCGCCAGCATCGGCAAGTTTGGCGGCGCGTTCATCGGCGCTAGGCTCGCCGCCATGTCGTTCAAGGGAGCAATCGCCGTGGGCAGCGCCATGAACGCGCGCGGCTCGACCGAGGTGATCGTCGCCAGCATCGGCCTGTCGATGAACATCCTGTCGCACAATCTCTTCACCATGATCGTCACCATGGCCGTGATCACCACGCTGGCCATGCCGCCGATGCTGCGCTGGGCGCTCGGCCGGCTGCCGGTTGGGCACGACGAGCAGCAGCGTGTCGAGCGCGAGGCGTTGGACGAATACGGCTTCATTTCCAGGCTGGAGCGGCTGCTGGTGCTGGTCGACGACAGCAGGATTGGCAAGTTCACTGCCCATCTCGCCGGACTGGTCGGCGGAGGCAGCGGCATGCCCACTACCTTGCTTCGCCTGCCCACCACCTTGCTTCAGCCGAAAGACGGCCGAATTGACAGGCCGAGCGACAGCAAGGGACAGGAGCGCGCCCTGCAGGAAATCAAGAAGGGTGCAAAGAAAAGCGCCCAGGCGGTAAAACGGATCGAAGATACGCTTGTCGGCAAAGTCCACCTGACGGCCCGCACCGAGTTGGAAGCCACCGGTGAGACGATCGCCGAAGAGGCCCGCAAGGGATACGGCCTGTTGCTGGTCGGCCTTGACAATGTGCTGACCGCCGATGGCGCCTTCGCGCCGGCCCTCAACGACATTGCCGCAGGATTTGACGGCCCGCTTTGCCTGGTCCTGAACGGCGGCAATGCTGCCGAAAAGATGCCAACGCTGAAGGCCGGCACCAGCATTCTCGTCCCCGTCAACGGTACCCAGGTGGCGCGCCGCGCCGCCGACTTGGCGCTGGCGCTGGCCCGTCCAAACCGGGCGCGGATCAAGGTTCTCTACGTCTCGCAAAAAGCAGCCAAGGGGCGCAGGTCGACATCCGTGTCGCATAGCCGCGAAGAGGCCGTGCTGAAAGACATCGCCGACTTGGCGGGCCGCTACGGCCTGCATATCGACACCGCGTTCCATACCCGCGTCACACCCGACAAGGCGATCACTAGGGAGGCGGCCAAAGGCGCGGCGATCGTCGTGATGGGTGTCACCCAACGTCCGGGTGAGGACCTGTTCTTCGGCGAAACCGCCAGCGCTGTTTTAGCCGCCTGCAACTGCCCCGTCGTGCTTCTGGCCAGCGCGCGGCCCAAGCATGACACCGCTGGCGCTGAGCTGGCAGCGTGATTTTTACTGGGCATTGATCGGTCGGCAGGCATGTCGATCGAGGCTCTGAAGCGCTGATCCAGCTAAACGTAAAATAGTTTGAACCGAACGGTTCGGTTCTGTTGACAGAGGGTACAGGAATGGGTGAACGCCGGCTCACAGAATGTTCGCGCTGAAAATCACCAATAACCGCATAACCAATTGAAAAGAAATAAGAACATTGTGGCGAAAGGAGCCCCATGTCGAATTTCAAGCGGCCAATTTGGCGCACCCGTACAAAATTTTTGTGATTGGAAACGACAAGCTTGCGGACCCATCTCGGGGCGGTCCGAGCGACGCGAATTCTTCCCAAGGCACGCCACTTGACGGACAGACCAAAGAACTACCGGAGTACCTGAAATGACCAAGATCGCTCTTACCGCCGGCGCCATCCTCGTTGCCACCGGCACTGCTTTTGCCGGCAGCGACCATTATGGCTCAGACAACGTCAACCAGCCGGCCGCTCCTGCTGCCAACGTTGACAACACGTTCACCGGCTCGATCCGCAAGCCGGTTACTTCCGAGCATACCGGTGCCAAGACGACTTCCGAGTCGGTGGCGCCTGAATCCGGCCAAGGCATCTGGGGCCGCTGATTATCACAGCCCCGGAACACAAAGAGCGGCGGGCTCGGCCCGCTACTCTTGCTTTCGCGTATCAGCCGGGACGAGCGCTGGATCGAATCCTGCGCCAATCGAATACTTTGAATTGCAGGTTTCATCTGTAGCCACAATCTCGGTTGCTGAAATCGTCCAGCAACGTGCACGTCGGAAAAAGCCGATGCGTATTCGTCGGCGCGGGCAGCGCTCTCATCTCGAATGCGTCGAAAGCAACGACAACTCACGAATGACCAGCACACTGGAGTACCCGAAATGACCAAGATTGCTCTTACCATCGCCGCTATCGTCCTCACCGCCACGGGCAGCGCCTTTGCCGGCAGCGACCACTATGGTTCGGACGGTGCCAACCAGCCGGCCGCGCCTGTTGGCAATGCGCCTGTCGGCGCTATCGACAGCGGGTTTACCGGTTCCATCCGCAAGCCGCTGGCGGCTGAGCACAACGCCGTCGACACCGGGGCGACGACCCGATTCGGCACGGATCAGCCCGTAGTGCCCCAATCTGGCCGGGGCAACTGGGGCCGCTAGTTCCTCAAACCCCGGGAGCACAAAGAACGGCGGGCTTGGCCCGCCGCTCTTGTTTGTGCGAAGCTCGGTCGGTCGAGGGATCGGCGGTTTTTCCCCCGGCCTGTTGGTAAATCCCTAACGCAGATCCTTCGGCCAAATGCAGTGCGTCAGTCGGGCGCTGCCGAAGGTGAGACCGGCCCAATCGCCATCGACGTCGAACCGAGCCAGGGCCGCGGTCGGGAATTTTTCCGCCAGCTTTTTCAGCGCCGCTTCATCCGATCCAGCCCCGGCAAGCCCGCGCGCGAACTCCTCCAACCCGGGATTGTGGCCAAGCACCAGCAGCGTTCCGGTCTCCGCCTTTACTTGCCGCACCTTGGCGAGGATGTCCGCCGCCGCTGCCTCGTAGAGCGCCTGGGCAAATTTGGCCTGCACCTTCGCCGGCAATTCCGCCGAAACCAGCCGCCATGTGTCGCGGGTGCGCAGCGCCGGCGACACCAGCGCCAGCTCCGGCAGCCAGCCGCGCCGGGTCAGTTCGCGCCCGACCAGCGGCGCTGCTTTCCGCCCGCGCCCGGACAGCGGCCGGTCGAAATCGATGAGGCCAGGATCGTCCCAGCTCGATTTAGCGTGACGCAGGAGCAGCAATTGCATCATGGTTTCAAAATAAGGCCGAAACATCGCGTGCGCCATGCACGACGCGGACAATCTCGACGCATTGTTCGGCCAGTCAATAAAGCACGAGATAATTTGCCGTCAACGATCCGGATGTCAGCCATTCCGCTGGTTTTTGATGGCGTTGCCGAACCTGCTGCGGGCTTTTTGTTTTATATCCTCGATGTCGAACGGGGCGGACGGACCACTCTCCAGCCCCTCCGCCCAGGCTTTCCGTAATCGCTCCGCTTCGGCTATGCGCAAGGGCTGGCCAAGCCCGCATTCGGGTAGCACCTCGCTGACTTTTTCGACGGTCGCCATCAAGCTGTCTCCTATGACTTACCTGTGCTGTCGGCGACGTCGCATCGTCTATGAGCTGCCCTTCCGGGCGCGCACGAAAATGAACGCCGGGAGGCGGCAAAGTCGATCATATCCCTTTGGGTCCTTCAGTCTCAGTTCCTCACTTGGCGTCGGCTCGCACATCCGCTCAATGACAAATCCAGCATCCGCAAGAGGGTCAGTCAGATCGCGTAGCGGCCTTCGATAGTAGCGCATTTTCTGCCCGAGCCATCCCCATTCCTCCTCGATCAGTTCGGCATTCAAATATCCAGGATCGAGAATGCTGACTTGATCGTGAACTGGGTGATGCGTCGAAAATACCAGCGTGCCAGTTGGTCGAAGCAGCCGCGCATATTCAGAAAAAACGGCTGGTAGGTCCGCTAGGTAATGGAGGACGAGCGAAGATAGCACGAGGTCAAAAGTCTCGTCGCCGAGGATACCTTGCAGATTGCTCACGTCGCCCTGGATCACGCGGGCGCGACCTGCGACGCGCTTTTGCGCGAGAGCAACCATTGCGGCGCTACGGTCGACAGCAACCACGCGAGCACCGTGGCACATCAGCCAATCGGCGTACCAGCCGTGACCGCAACCGGCATCAAGAACATCGATATTGTCGACCGGTGGCAGGAGATGCAAGGTCGTCGGGCGCTCGTAGAGAGCATTCCAGGGCCGCTCATCGATCATCGCCGAGTAACGCCCGGCGATGGTGTCATAGTCTGTCGTTTCGGGCACGGACGTCATACCTCGTTATACCCGAAATCAATATCACTGGCGTCTGCCTTTGGCACATCGCGTCCTTGCGCTGTGCTGCCGAAAATCTGGCCGCTATCGAGACACAGCAGGCTTTCGCAGCCCACCGCACGGCTAATTTGTGGGGTTCACGACCCAGCCGATTGAAAAGCAATCACGGCGTTATCCGCGCCAGGTGCTCAAGATCGGTCTCTTCACGCAGCGGGTCGGGCGCGATCACCACCGACGTGGCGTTGTCGGCATCGTCGGCGAAGCGCGAAAACACCGTGCGGCCGCCTTCCATCCGCGCCTTGCCTTCGGCGACCAGGCCCAGCGCCAGCGGATAGAGCTGGTGCTCGGCCTTGAGCACGCGCGCGGCCAGCGTGTCCTCATTGTCGCCGACCATCACCGGCACTGCGGCCTGGGCGATGATCGGCCCGTCATCCATGTCGAGCGTGACGAAATGCACTGTGCAGCCATGGATGCGCATGCCTGCGCGGATGGCTCGCGCGTGCGTATCCAGCCCCTTGAAGGCAGGCAGCAGGGCAGGGTGGATATTGACCATCCGGCCCTGCCACTTCTCGACGAAACGCGCGCCGAGGATGCGCATATAGCCGGCCAGCGCGACGATTTCGGCGCCGAACGACAAGAGGGCCGCATCGATCGCCCCGTCATGCGCTTCCTTGCTGGCATAATCGGAGCGCGAAATCACCTTGGTGGCGATGCCGCGAGCCGCGGCGATGCCGAGGCCGGCGGCATTGGCGCGATCGGAGATGACGCCGACGATCTCGGCCGGATAGGCCGGGCTGCCGGCGGCCGCGATCAGCGCCGTCATGTTGGAGCCGCGCCCCGAAATAAGCACTACGGTGCGTTTTCTGGTCATAGGCCGATCGAGCCCCGATAGATGACGCCGGCATCGCGGCGCGGCACGATCTGGCCGATCGGCGTCACCGTCTCGCCGGCCTCCTGCAGAACGGCGGCGACCTGCGCCGCCTGACCGGAGGCGACGACCAGGATCATGCCGATGCCGCAATTGAAGGTGCGCATCATCTCTTCCGGCGCGACGCCGCCGGTCTTGGCCAGCCACGAAAACACCGGTGGCACCTCGATGGCGCCGAGATCGAGCTCGGCCGAAAAATCCTTGGGCAGAACGCGCGGGATGTTTTCGGGAAAGCCGCCGCCGGTGATATGGGCCAGCGCCTTGATGCCATGCGTGTTGCGGATCGCCTTGAGGATCGACTTGACGTAGATGCGCGTCGGCTCGAGCAGCGCCTCGGCCAGTGTCGCCTCGTCATTGAACGGCGCCGGATCGCCCCAGCCAAGGCCGCTTATCGCGACGATGCGGCGGACCAGCGAAAAGCCGTTCGAATGCAGGCCCGACGAGGCAAGGCCGAGCAGCACGTCGCCCTCGACGATGTCGTCGGTCGGCAACAGCTGGCCGCGTTCGGCGGCACCAACTGCAAAGCCGGCAAGGTCGTAGTCCTTGTCGTGATACATGCCCGGCATTTCCGCCGTCTCGCCACCGATCAGCGCGCAGCCGGCCTGCCGGCAGCCGGCGGCGATACCACCGACGATCGAAGCACCCTGGTCGGGATCGAGCTTGCCGGTGGCGAAATAGTCGAGGAAGAACAGCGGCTCGGCGCCTTGCACGACGATGTCGTTGACGCACATGGCGACGAGGTCGATGCCGATCGTATCGTGCTTGCCGGCGTCGATGGCGATCTTCAGCTTGGTGCCGACGCCGTCATTGGCGGCGACCAGCACCGGATCGGTGAAGCCGGCGGCCTTTAGGTCGAACAGGCCGCCGAAGCCGCCGATCTCGCCATCGGCGCCCGGCCGGCGGGTCGCACGCACCAGCGGCTTGATCTTCTCGACCATGAGATTGCCGGCATCGATGTCGACGCCCGCTTCGGCATAGGTGAGCCCGTTCTTGCGCTTGCTCATTTCCGGCGCCTGCTCATCTGTTGCGCTTGCCTGTCGCTGGTTTCATTCGCTTGCGGGCTCTTCGCATGAACGGTTTTGCCCCGCAAGGCAAGCGCGCGATGATGGTGTTTTCAGTTGGATACCGGCGGAACCGGGCGCGATATACTCCAACAGTAAAAAGAAATCCCCGCCAGAATTGCGGCGAGGCCACCGACGGTGGCAAGAGACCTGATTTCACCGTCGAAGGGCAGGATTCCATACGAGAAGCCGGCGGCGACCAAAGCCGCCGCGGCAGCCCACAGACCTGGATTTGCAACGACCGACCTCGCGAACAGAAACGCCACGACCGCAGCCGTCAGCCAGAGGGGCCAAGAGACGACCACGCCCACGGCCAGCTCAAGAGCGAAGGCCCACAGAAGATCTTGCGTCGCTATGTTGCGGTGCGGGGCTCCGAAAGATGCGAAAGCCAGCAGACTTTCTGTCAGTCCGGCCAGATAGCAAAGCGTTACTCGCCAAGCGATTGTGATTCTCTGCGCCATCGTCATTCAGCAGTAGGGAAAATAAGCTATTGCTTTCCCGGGCTCTTCGCATGAACGGCCGCACCTCGCAAGGATGACGGCGGGATCAGACTGTCTTGGCTCGACAAAAGAGTGGACAGTCGCCCAAGCTGCCGCCCTTATGGACGTCCCTCTCGTTCCGCCAGAACCATGTCGACGCGGTCGAGTTGTGCCTTGGCGTAGCCGCTCAGCGCTATTCCGCTATTGTTCGTTCGAATCCAGTGCACAGCCTGCCTCACCCGCTCGTAGTGCCAAGTTCGATTTCGCAGGCAATCAGCGCGAGGATCCGAACGGCGAAGGGCTGTGTGAATTCGTAAGGTTTGTCGAGCAGCTCGCTATGTCCGGCGACGTAACTGGCGAGGTCCGGATTCTGAGCCCTGATCCGTCGCGCCAGCTCGACATATTTCCCCAGCAACCTATCTATGCTCGTCTGGTCAAGGTTCTCGAAGTAACGACCATAAGCTTTCAGCTCATTGTTAAATATCGTTTCGGGATGAAACTGCGACAGTCCGGGCCAGATCCATTTTTTGCCGTACAGCCTTTCAAGCAACGGCCTGACGGTAAGAAAGTCCAGGTAAACGAGCATGTTCACATGAACATCGCCAGAGCTTGCAGTAAAGGCTTCTTCGAGAATCAGGCAATATCGTCGCTCCGGTCGACTTCGAAGACGCCTTTCCGGATGCGGCGAAAGCCATGTCCCATCATGAACGTATCGAGATACTTACGCGCTTCGCCAACGGCCAAAGACAAGGTTCCACTCCCTCTTTGTTGCGCCATGGTGCCTTGATGGTTGCCGAAGAGTCCAGCCACTGCGCCGCTTGTTCCAAAATAGCTTCGCGGCCAGTGCGCTCTCGACAAACCCGTGCACGGCCCAACTTTTGTCGCTTCTCACTTGCCGTGACCCTCCATCTCCATCATGTATCGACAAACAAGAGCGACGGGATAATGCGTTTGACCATCCCCAACATGATCACGATCATGCGCTTCGTGCTGGTGCCGGCCGTGGTGCTGGCCATGCTGCAGGAACGCTGGGACTGGGCCTTTGCCGGCTTCCTCATTGCCGGCATTTCCGACGGCGTCGACGGCTTCATCGCCCGCCATTTCAATCAGTTTTCCAGGCTCGGCGCCTATCTCGACCCGATGGCCGACAAGCTGCTGCTGGTCTCCGTCTTCGTGGTCATGGGCATCAGCGGCGAGTTGCCGCTATGGCTGGTCATCACCATGGTGTCGCGCGACGCGCTGATCGTCTGCGCCGTGCTTTTGTCCACCGTCATGGCGCATCCGGTTGAGATGAAGCCGCTCCTGGTGTCGAAGGCCAACACCGCGATCCAGATCGTGCTGGCGGCAGTGGTGTTGGGCGAACTCGCCTTTGACATCCGTCTCGATCCGCTGAGGCCGGCCCTCATATTGCTGTCCGGGGTCTTGACCGTGGCTTCGGCCGCGGCCTATCTCGTGGCTTGGCTGAGGCATATGAGCGGCTATGGCGAAGGCTCCACACCCGGCACCTGAACGCGGGGCACCTGAACACCAGGGACCCGACGAACGGTCGATCGACGCCGAGGCCGAAGCCGCGGCAGCGGAGGCTGCGGCATCGGCGTCGTTTCGCCGCCAGATCCGCTTCTGGCTGGTCAGCGCCATCATCCTCGCCGTCTTCCTCTATGTCTTCAGCGGCATCCTTCTGCCCTTCGTCGCCGGCATGGTGCTCGCCTATTTCCTCGACCCTGTCGCCGACCGGCTGGAGCGTCTCGGCCTGTCCAGGCTGATGGCGACGGTGGTCATCCTCATCGCCTTTATCGTCGTCCTGGTGCTGGCCGTCGTCATCCTGGTTCCGGTGCTCGCCTCGCAGATGGCTGATTTCGCCAGCAAGCTGCCGGACTATCTGACCCGGCTGCAGAGCCTGATCACCAGTTTCGACCCGAAATGGCTGGAAGAGAAATTCGGCGTCGACGCCAATGGCCTGCGCGAAGGGCTGAACTCGCTGCTGACCTCCGGCTTCGGTCTCCTGACTACGGTCTTCACCTCGATCTGGAGCTCCGGCGTGGCGCTGGTCTCGGTTGTCAGCCTGTTCGTGGTGACGCCGGTCGTCGCCTTCTACATGCTGCTCGACTGGGACCGCATGGTGGCAATCGTCGACGGCTGGGTGCCGCGCGACTATGTCAAGACGGTCCGGGCGATCGCCAGGGACATCAACACCGCGACCGCCGGCTTCGTGCGCGGCCAGGGTACGCTCTGCCTGGTGCTCGGCGCCATGTATGCCACCGGCCTGACGCTGACGGGCCTGAATTTCGGCATCCTCATCGGCCTGTTCGCCGGGCTGATCTCGTTCATCCCCTATGTCGGCTCGCTGACCGGGCTGGTGCTGGCTGTCGGCGTTGCCTTCGTCCAGTTCTGGCCGGACTGGACCATGATCGCGGCAGTGGCAGGCGTGTTCTTCGTCGGCCAGTTCATCGAGGGCAACATCCTGCAGCCGCGGTTAGTCGGCAAAAGCGTCGGCCTGCATCCGGTATGGCTGATGTTTGCGCTGTTTGCCTTCGGCGCGCTGTTCGGCTTCGTCGGCCTGCTGATCGCCGTTCCGGCTTCCGCCGCCGTTGCCGTTCTGGTGCGTTTCGCCATCGCGCGCTATCTCGAATCGCCGCTCTACAAGGGCCATGCCGACGAGCCGGTGCCGCCGCTGCCGGTTCGGCGCCGCGGGGGCGCGCGCGGTTGAGCCAGATGCCGGACAACAAGATCGATCCGCCGCGCCAATTGCCGCTCGATCTAGGCCACGGCACCGGCTATTCGCGTGACGAGCTCGTCGTCTCCGCCACCAACAGCCAGGCCGCGGCGCTTGTCGACCGCTGGCCGGACTGGCCGTCGCCGGTTGTCGTGCTGGCTGGGCCGGCCGGCTCGGGAAAAACCCATCTGGCCTCGATCTGGCGGACCCGCGCCGACGCGGTGAAAGTGGAGGCCGCCCGCATCGGCGACTGTATCGAAAATCTCGGCGCGCATCCGGCCCTGATCGACGATGTCGACGCCGGCCCGGTCGACGAGCACGGCCTGTTCCACCTGATCAATGCGGTGCGCGGCGCCGGCTCGACCTTACTGTTGACGGCGCGCCGCTTTCCCTCCGCCTGGGGCGTCAGGCTGCCCGACCTGGCGTCGCGGCTCAAGGCGGCGGCTACCGTCGAGATCCACGAGCCCGACGATCTCTTGCTGGCCGGCGTCATCACAAAACTGTTCGCCGACCGCCAGGTCGAGGTCGAGCCGCATGTCGTGCAATACCTGGTGCGCCGCATCGAACGCTCGCTGGCCACCGCCATGCGGGTGGTCGAACGGCTCGACCGCACCGCGCTCGAGCGCAAGACGCCGATAACGCGAGCGCTCGCAGCCGAGACGGTCAGCGCCATGGATGAAGGGCAGGGCGAGTTCGAGATATAGCGGGATGATCTCGTTTGGCGGGTGTGCTAATCAAGTCGATCTTTTTGACAGTAGGTATTGGAATGAGCCCGATCGTCAGACGAATCGCACTGATATGGCTTGTCTCATCGCTGTTCTGGTCGGCGATCGTGGTCCAAGAGATCTTCGATTACGCGGACTTGATGCTCAGGACCTACGGCGAGGAGCCTGCTCATAGCACCTGGCTCAGGCAAGCCTTTTCGGAGTTTTGGCCAGCTATTCCCTGGGGCTCGGCCGTGATCCTGGTCGTGGAAGTCGGAGGCGCATTGCTGCTAATTTCAGGAATTCGACTGATCCGGCACATCAGGCAAAAAGCCTCGGCGTGAACATCAGGGAGCTCATTCCCGTCTGTGTCCCATTTCGAGAAGAAAGACTGGCATCTGTCTTGCAACAAAGAGCTTGCCGGCTGATCCCGGTCCTGATTGCGTATCAATCAGGTAAGTAGGCTCGCCGGGAGATGGGGTGGTTGGGGTTCTCTTCCCGGCGAGCTTGCCTTTGGCAGCATCGAATCGATAGCGCCATTGCGCGGCGGCCGGGCCTCAGCTCTCTCCACCCGCAATCACAGCTCATTCCACGCCAAAGCGCCGGCGATAATCGCCGGGCACCAGGCCGGTTATCCTGGCGAATACCTTGCGGAAGGAGCCGGGATCGTCATAGCCGACCTCCCAGGCGATCTGGTCGATCGATCGTATCGTGGTTTCCAGCATCTCGCGCGCCTTGCCGACCCGCAGGTGCTGACAATATTCGGTCGGCCTGAGGCCAGTGGCGTTTCGGAAGCGTCGCAGAAAGGTCCGCTCCTCCAGCCCCGCATGCTCGGCCATGGCGCCGAGCGTCACGTCGCGCGCGCCGTTCGCCTGCAGCCAATGCTGCACCTTGAGGATCGCTTCGTCGTCATGGGTCAATCGCGGCGCAAACGGGCTGTAAAAACGTTGCTCGCGGCCCGGCGGATCGACCAGCATGAAACGCGCCGTGTCCATCATGACGGTTGACCCGAGCACCCTGTCCACGAGCTTGAGGCCGAGGTCGGTCCAGGCCATGTAGCCGCCCGCGGTGATGATGTCGCCATCGTCGATGACCAGCCTGTCGGCGTCGAGCAAGATGTCTGGAAAGCGTAGCGCCAGCGCGTCGCGATAGGCCCAGTGCGTTGTCGCGGCGCGACCGGACAACAGGCCGGTCTCGGCAAGCACGAAGGCGCCGGCACAGACCGAACCGAGCGTCGCGCCTGCCGCATGACGGTCCCTGAGCCAGCCGGCATAGGGCGCGGCCGCCTCGCGAGGGATCGGCTGCAGCAGGGTCGGCGGCAGGATGACCATGGCCGGTTCATTGTCGGCGCCGGGGTCGCTGTCGAAGGTGCGGATTACGGTATTGCCCGCGTCCAATTGCCAATGGCTGACGCGAAGCCTCGCCGCCTCCGGCGACCGCTCGACAGCCAGCCGGTTTGCCAGCATGAAAAGATCGGTCAGGCCGAGCACGGCTGCTTCCTGCACGCCGGGATACAAGACAAGGCCGATTTCGATCAGATCACGCGCAGCCGTCATTTGTCAGTTTTGCCACGTTGAATGTCCGTTTTGCCAATGCTCACCCTGACCGCACTGTTATAATTTGTCCAGCTGAAGGGGCTAAAAGCTTCCCTGTTACCTCCCAGCTTTCCATCAAGGAGTAGGACGATGAGCACATTCACCACCCATGACGGCACCGAGATTTTCTATAAGGATTGGGGCAAGGGCCAGCCGATCGTGTTCCATCACGGCTGGCCGCTGAGCTCAGACGACTGGGACAACCAGATGCTGTTCTTCGTCGAAAAGGGCTACCGCGTCATCGCCCATGACCGCCGCGGCCACGGCCGCTCGTCGCAGACCGCGACCGGCAATGAGATGGACACCTACGCCGCCGATGTTGCGGCGCTCGCGGCGCATCTCGATCTCAGGGATGCGATCCACATCGGCCACTCGACCGGTGGCGGCGAGGTGGCGCGTTACGTCGCGCTTTATGGCGGCGGAGGCCGTGTTGCCAAGGCGGTGCTGATCGGCGCCGTGCCGCCGATTATGGTCAAGACCGACAGCAACCCCGGCGGCTTGCCGATCGAAGTCTTCGACGGCTTTCGCGCGGCTCTGGCCGCTAATCGCGCCCAGTTCTACAGGGATGTGCCGGCCGGCCCGTTCTATGGCTTCAACCGCGACGGCGCCAAGATCTCGCAAGGCGCCGTCGACAATTGGTGGCGCCAGGGCATGATGGGCGGAGCCAAGGCCCATTACGACTGCATCAAGGCATTCTCGGAGACCGATTTCACCGACGATCTCAAAAAGATCGAGGTTCCCGTCCTGATCATGCATGGCGACGACGACCAGATCGTGCCGATCGCCGATTCCGCGCTGCTTGCGGCCAAGCTGGTGAAGCACGGCACGCTCAAGATCTACAAGGGCCTGCCGCACGGCATGTGCACCACCCATCCGGAGATCATCAATCCGGATCTGCTGGCCTTCATCCAGGGCTGACATCTTCCATATCGGACGGGCAGCGCAGGCTCGTGCTGTCCGTCCGTTGCCTGAGCATGATACGGCGACGGATCACGCTCGAGCGTGATCAGCTTGCGCTGCCGACGAGATTTGCTTGATGAATGGTCGGAGTGGAGAGATTCGAACTCCCGACCCTCTGGTCCCAAACCAGATGCGCTACCAGGCTGCGCTACACTCCGAACGGTCTGTTGCCTATTGATTTCGGCCCGCCAAAGCAAGCGTAAAAAGCCATCGGCCTTGCTGCCGGCGCCATTGCGCAGTAATGACGGGCTAGTGCATGGCCAGAGAATAGTAATCTGGTTTCGAGGTCGTGTGCTTGCAACCAGCAATGAGGTGGTCATGTCAGCCCGCATTTTCAGCCCAGCCAAAACCGCGATGCAGTCCGGCAAGGCCAAGACCGGCTATTGGGTGCTGGAATTCGATCCGGAGCAGCGCAAGAAGATCGATCCGCTGATGGGCTACACCACGTCCGGCGACATGCGAAGCCAGATCAGGCTGACCTTTGACACCAGGGAAGAGGCGGTCGCCTATGCCGAGAAGGAAGGGCTGTCTTTCCGCGTCGAGGAGCCGAAGGAAATCAAACGCCGCCAGATTTCCTATGCGGAGAATTTCCGCTATGACCGCAGGACGCCCTGGACGCATTGATCTCATACCGGCCCTGCCGGCGCCAACAATCAGCCGGTCATGCGGCCGGCCAGCGGTCCCGTAGCTCAGCTGGATAGAGCACCGGCCTTCTAAGCCGATGGTCACAGGTTCGAATCCTGTCGGGATCGCCAATATTTCAGCGTCCATTCCGGACAGGTTCACTCGCCAGTCGCGAACAGGATTTCCAACACATGACAGCGATGGGCGCGGCGGCATTGCTGATCCTGGTCCTGACCTATGCCGGCGTCGCCATCGGCACGATACCAGGGCTACGCCTCGACCGGGCAGGCATCGCGCTGCTCGGCGGTGCGGCGATGATCGCCATCGGCGCGCTCAGCATGGAGGACGCCTACCGCGCCATCAGCTTCGACACCATCACGCTTTTGCTCGGCATGATGATCGTCGTGGCGCATCTGAAAGTGTCCGGCGCTTTTCGCGCGCTCGGCGGGTTCGCCATTGAGCATGCGCATGCGCCATTCATGCTGCTGGTGATGGTGACGCTGTTGACCGGCGTCCTGTCGGCATTCCTGGTCAACGACGCCATCTGCCTGGTCATGGCGCCGATCGTCGTCCATGTCACCCGCGTCATCAACCGCAACCCGGTTCCCTATCTGATCGCCACCGCCACGGCCTCGAATTGCGGCAGTGTCGCCACCATCACCGGCAATCCGCAGAACATGGTCATCGGCGCCCTGTCGGGGATTTCCTATCCGGCCTTCTCGGCGGCACTTGCACCGGTCGCGGCGTTCGGCCTCTTCGCCGTCATCGTCATCATCCGCATCGTCTACCGCGCCGAATTTTCGCGCAAGGCCGAGCTCAGCCCCGAAGTCTATCGCGGCCGCATGCTGCCGGGGCAGGTGCTCAAGGCGGTGGTCGTCTGTATCGGTTTGGCGGTCGCTTTCTTTGCCGGCGTTCCCGTAGCCAAGGCGGCGCTGATTGGCGGTGCGATTCTGTTGCTGACCCGCGCCATCAAGCCTGAGCGCATCTATCGCGAGATCGACGGGCCGCTGCTGTTCATGTTCGCCGGGCTGTTCATCGTCGTCGCCGGTGCCGAAAAGACATTGCTGACGCCCGACATCGTCGCTTCGGCAAAGGACCTTGGGCTGAATGATGTCTGGCGGCTGTCCGGCTTCACCGCAGTGCTGTCCAACATCATGAGCAACGTTCCGGCCGTGCTGGCGCTGCGGCCGTTCATACCCGGCCTGGAGAATCCAGAGCGTGCCTGGCTGGTCGTCGCCATGAGCTCGACCCTGGCCGGCAATTTCACGCTGCTCGGCTCGGTCGCCAATCTGATCGTTGCCGAGCACGCGCGGGTCTCCGGCAAGCCGCTGGGCTTCATCGCCTTCTTCAAGGTTGGCCTGCCATTGACGCTGGTCACGCTTCTTGTCGGGACGGCATGGCTGGCGGCCTAAAAGCACGTCGCGTTCGACCGGCCTCATGCGACGCGCTTTAGGCTCTTGTTTTATGCATGTCGTTATCGCAAAACCGCTGCACACTTTTGCGCGACAGGCATTAGCCAGTCAGGGCGATGTCACCGTCACATGGCCCTTCATATTGGGATGGAAGCGGCAGAAATAATCGACCGATTCGGCCTTCTTCACCATCAGGCTTGCTGCCTGCTTCGGCGGGATCATCACTTCCCAGCCGCCGTTGACGGTTGCCGTGTGGGCGAACACGTCCTTGTTCACCCACTTGATCGTGTCGCCGACCTTCGCCTCGATGTTTCCGGGCGAAAACACAACCTTGTCGATCGTCACCTCAATGGTTTCGGCCTTGGCAGGTGCGGCGCCGATGGTCAGCGCCAGCGCAACCCACAGATGCCGCCTCGACACCATTGGCCGATCCTCACTTCAGCATACCGGCGACGTGTTCGGCGTGCTGTTCGTGGCCCTGGAATATTTTCAGGCCGGTTTCCAGCAGGCTCTTCAGCTCGGCATTGCCGGCCGACGGGATCAGCAGAGTTTCGAGCGCGCCATTGACCTGCTTGTGGTAGGCCACCTCGCTGGCGACATAGGCCTTGTCGAACGCCGCGCCCTTGAGCTTGGCAAGCTTGGCACGTTCCTCGGCCGCCGCCTTGGTCAGCGCTTTGCTGGTCGGATTGTCCTCAGGCGTGACCTTGAGCTTCTTGACCAGGTCGAGAGCCTGTTTGTTGACGGCCTCGTGATCCCGCACCATGTCCTTGGCGAAATCTACGACCTCTTTGTTTTTCGATTTCTGCAGCGCCTGCTTGGCCGCCTCGACGTCAAGCACGCCCGCTGTGTAGGCGATATGTGCGATCTGCGGATCGGTCGGCTTGTCGGCAGCTTGCGACAAGGGCGCTGCGCTAAGCAGGAAAAATGCGGCCAGTGCCGTGGTCGATCGAATAAACATGATGCTCTCCTTCGCCCCGACGCCGAGCTGCATCGGGCTTCGTTTTCAGTGATGCTCATTGGATGCAGGTCGCCGGAAAACGTTCCCGCGAAAATCGACGCGACCTATCCGGAAAGACCAAGCCGCTGCATCACGGCATTGGTCAGCCGTTCACAGCGCCGGCCCGCGAACGGAAACGCGTCGAGCAGCACCGGGCCGATCTGGTCGTCCAGCGCCTTGCGCACCAGCGCACGAGCGCGGTGCAGCCGGGTCTTGATGGTTTCTGGTCGCACGCCAAGCAGTTCGCCGGTCTCCTCGATGCTCAGCCCCTCGATGACTCGCGCCACGAACACCAGCCGGTAGACATCGGGAAGACTGTCGGTTGCCCGTTCGACAAGCTCAAGGATCTGCCGTTGCGCCATCGTCCGCTCCGGATCGTCGCTCGGGTTGAGGGGAAACCGGATGATTTCGGCTTGCGGATTTTCAGGTATCGCCACCATTCGCCGCCTTTTGCGCAAGCGGCCGAGCGCTTCGTTGATGACGATACGCGACAGCCACGTGGCGAGCGAGGCATCGCCACGAAAGGCCTCGAGGTGGGCAAACGCCCTGACATAGGCCTCCTGGACGATGTCCTCGGCCTCGCTGTCGTTGCGCACAACGCCGCGGGCGATGCGGTAGAGCCTCTGGTTGTGCGTCTTGATGATGGTGCGGAATGCATCGCCATCGCGTGCCAGCGCGCGGCCGACAAGCTGCATGTCGCCGGAAGCGGCGGACGTTGCCGTCAACACAGCCGGCATTGGCGATCTCCTGATAGGCTTCTCATCGGGATATTGGATGCATCGGCCGACAAAAGGTTCCCGACCGATCCGCCGGCCAGCCTCGATCCGCATCAAGCGCCGGCAGAAGCTATTCTATCGCTTCCGCCACGCCGGCGTCTCTATTTTGTAGACGCCGCTTCATCGGCTGATCGGTCGCCATGACACCGCTCAGGATCGCAGTGTTTCCAGGCTGTTACGCCGATTCCTGACTCAGTCTGGCAAGGTGCTGGCTCAGGCCTCTGCGGCCGCCGCCAGCCCGCGCGCCAGGTCGGCCTTCAAATCCTCGACATCCTCGAGCCCGATCTGCAGGCGCACCAGCGGTCCGTCATACGGGCCCTTGGCGACGGTACGGTCGCCCAGGAATACCGGCACGGCAAGGCTCTCATAGCCGCCCCAGGAATAGCCGAGGCCAAAAAACTTCAACGCGTCGAGGAAGGCGTGCTGCTGCTTCTGTCCGCCGCCTGCAAGGACGATAGAGAAGATGCCGCTCGATCCGCAAAAATCGCGCTTCCACAAAACGTGGTCGGGATGGCTGGGCAGCCCCGGATGCAGCACCTGCGCCACGCCCGGCTGGCCCTCCAGCCAGCCGGCGAGGGCAAGCGCGCTCTTTTGATGGTGCTCCAGCCGCACGCCCATTGTGCGCAGGCCGCGCAGCACCTGGTAGACGTCATCCGGCCCGGCGCAGCATCCCATCGTGTTGAACGTCTCGCAAAGCTGCTTCCAGCAGGCTGCGTTGGCCGAGACCGTGCCGAGCAGCACGTCGGAATGGCCGGCCGGGTATTTCGTCGCCGCATGGATCGAGATGTCGACGCCATGGTCGAGCGGGCGGAAGTAGAGCGGCGTCGCCCATGTGTTGTCCATCATGACGATGGCGCCGGCGGCATGCGCTGCCTTGGCGATGGCCGGTAAGTCCTGCACCTCGAAAGTGTTGGAGGCCGGCGATTCGGTGAACACCACCCTGGTGTTGGGCTTGATCAGCGCCGCGATGCCGGCGCCGATGCGCGGTTCGTAATACTCGACCTCGATGCCCAGCCGCTTCAGCATCGTGTCGGCGAAATTGCGGGTCGGGTGATAGACGGAATCGACGATCAGCAGATGATCGCCGGCCGACAGGAAGGCGAGCAGCGGCAGCGTCACCGCCGCCAGGCCCGATGGAACCGCGACCGTGCCCGCAGAGCCTTCCAGCGCATCGATCGCGCTGTTCAGCGCATCGGTGGTCGGCGTGCCCCGCGTTCCGTAGGTGTATTTCTGGCTGCGTGAAGCCATCGCCGCCGCGTTGGGATAAAGCACGGTCGAGGCATGCACCACCGGCGGGTTGACGAAGCCGAAATAGTCATGCGGGTTGTTGCCGGAATGGGCGAGCCGCGTGTTGATGCCCATCTCGCTGCCGTCTTTTGCCATTGCATTTCGTCCCGTGAGTAGGTCGTTAGCCATAGTGCGGCGGCATTGGCCGCGCAACCGCACCGCACTCGCCAGGCAAAGGTCTTGAATATGCCAATTCAGCAATGCGCCGTAGATCCGCAGGGCGCCCGGCGCGGTCGGGAAGTCGCGGTCGGGAAGGCGCGATCGGATTTTGCCGGCTTTATTGGCGCGTTGACCGATTTGCGGGCGCGTTTGTCTGCGATTCAGGCATTTCAGCCAGTTGGTTTTCAAAGTCTTTCGGATTTGGTCATTTCCCTTGACCTCACAGGAATAATCGCCTTCGATGTTGTTCGTGAATGGGAGACAGCGCGTCGGTTACGATGCGGGATTCCGGTAATGGGCCGGGATACGAAGCTGCGTTCACACGGGAAAAAGTCAGGTTCGCCTGGAAAAAACAGAAAAGGGTCTGTGGGTCATGAAACACATTGCAATCGGCGTTTTGGGCGCCGCCGCGTTTGGATTCGCGGCTTCGGCCGCATCCGCGAGCACGCTCGACGACGTCAAGGCGAAAGGCTTCATCCAGTGCGGCACCAACACAGGTCTTGCTGGCTTCGCGGCGCCGGACGACAAGGGTGAATGGAAAGGCATCGATGTGGATTTCTGCCGCGCCGTGGCGGCCGCCGTCTTCGGCGATGGCACCAAAGTCAAATTCACGCCGCTCAGCGCCAAGGAGCGGTTCACCGCGCTGCAGTCGGGCGAGGTCGACATCCTGTCGCGCAACACCACCTGGACCATCAACCGCGATACGGCACTTGGCCTGAACTTCGTCGGCGTCACCTATTATGACGGTCAGGGCTTCATGATCAACGCCAAGAAACTGCCGGGCGTCAATTCGGCGCTGCAGCTTTCGGGCGCGGCGGTCTGCGTGCAGAGCGGCACCACGACCGAGCTCAATCTCGCCGACTACTTCAAGGCGAACAAGATGGAATACAACCCCGTCGTCTTCGAAAAGCTGGATGAGGTCAACGCCGCCTATGACGCCGGCCGCTGCGACGTCTACACCACCGACCAGTCGGGTCTCTACGGCATCCGCCTGACGCTCAGCGCGCCGGCCGACCATGTCGTGCTGCCAGAGATCATCTCCAAGGAACCGCTCGGCCCGGCCGTGCGCCAGGGTGACGACCAGTGGTACCACATCGTCAAGTGGACCTACTTTGCGCTGTTGCAGGCCGAGGAACTGGGCATCACCCAGGCTAATGTCGACGAGATGAAGAACTCGGACAATCCTGAGATCAAGCGCGTGCTCGGCCAGGAAGCCGACACCAAGATCGGCACCGATCTCGGCGTCTCCAACGACTGGGTCGTCAACATCGTCAAAGCAGTTGGCAACTACGGCGAAATGTTCGAACGCAATGTCGGTTCGGGCAGCCCGCTGAAGATCGCGCGCGGCATCAACGCGTTGTGGACCAAGGGTGGCCTGCAATACGCTCCGCCGATCCGCTGATCGAAATGTGATCCGGAAGACAGCTTCCTGCCTTCCGGTTTCTCTTTCCAGGGGATGGTCGCCAGAAGGGTGGTGGTTTAATGGCATCGCAGGAAATTCTTCGCGAGGAGCCAAGCCGCGGTTCCTTCATCAATGATCCTCGCGTCCGCGGCATATTCTTTCAAGCACTGGTCCTCGTCCTGCTGGTAGCGGGTGTCTGGTGGGTCACCCACAACGTCATCGCCAATTTGACGCGGCTGCACATCGCTTCCGGCTTCGGCTTTCTCAAGGGCCGCGCCGGCTTCGACATCAGCGAAAGCGCCATCGCTTATTCATCGGATTCGACCTATTTCCGTGCCATCCTGGTTGGCTTTATCAACACCGTGATCGTTGCTGTCGTCGGCATCATCACCGCCACCATCATCGGTTTCATCGTCGGCATAGGCCGGCTGTCGCATAACTGGCTGATCAGGAAGATCTGCACCGTTTATGTCGAGGTGTTCCGCAACATCCCACCGCTGCTGGTCATCTTCTTCTGGTATTCCGGCGTGCTCGCCGTGCTGCCGCCGCCGCGCGACAGCATCAATTTGCCGTTCGGCTCCTTTCTCAACCAGCGCGGCTTCTATTTTCCCCGCGCTATGTGGGGCGAGGGATCCTGGCTGATCCTGGTCGCACTGCTCCTCGGCATCGCCATGGCCTGGTTCGTCGCCCGCAAGGCGCGACAGCGGCAGATGGCGACGGGGCAGCCATTCCCGGTGTTCTGGACATCCATAGCGTTGATCGTCGGCCTGCCGCTGCTGGCCTACGCGCTGAGCGGCTTTCCGCTGAGCTTTGAATTTCCAAAGCAGTCGACCTTCAATCTCGTCGGTGGCTTTCAGGTCAGGCCCGAGTTCCTGTCACTCTATCTGGCGTTGTCGTGCTATACGGCCGCCTTTATCGCCGAGATCGTGCGCGCCGGCATCAGGGGCGTCAGCGCAGGCCAGACCGAGGCGGCCGCTGCACTCGGGCTGCGCTCGGGATCGATCCTCAGGCTTGTCGTCGTGCCGCAGGCGATGCGCATCGTTATTCCGCCGCTGACCAGCCAGTATCTCAACCTGACCAAGAATTCCTCACTCGCCATCGCCATCGGCTATCCGGACCTGACGGCGACGGCCGGCACGGTCTTGAACCAGACCGGGCAGGCAGTCGAAGGCGTGGTGATCATGATGGCGGTGTACCTGGCGCTCAGCCTGATCACGTCGGCGGTTATGAACGTGGTGAACGCCAGGATGGCGCTGGTGGAGAGATAAGGCCATGCAAGAGCACGATATGTCCTGGGTGCGGACGGAGATGGCGCTGGCGCAGCCGGCGCCGTCGAGCGAGCGCGGCCTCGGCGCCTGGGTCCGCAAGAATCTGATCGCGTCGACCGGCGACACCATCCTGACCATCATCGGCATCGTGCTGGTTGCCATGATCCTGCCGCAGATCGTCAATTGGGCTTTCATCAACGCCCAGTGGACGGGACCGGACCGCACGGTCTGCGCCACCGTGGCGCAGGGCGGCATCCAGCCGGACGGCTGGACCGGCGCCTGCTGGGCCTTTGTCAACGCCAAGTTCGGCCAGTTCATGTTCGGCCGCTATCCCCTGGAAGAGCGTTGGCGCCCGATCCTGGTCGCCATCCTGTTCGTGGCGCTGCTGGTGCCACTGCTCATTCCGCGCGTACCGCGCAAGGGGCTGAATGCCATTCTTCTCTTTTTTGCACTGCCGGTCGTCGCCTTCGTTCTGCTGCTCGGCGGCATGTTCGGCCTGCCCTATGTCGAAACCCCGCTTTGGGGTGGACTGCTGGTGACACTCAGCCTGTCCTTCGTGGGCATCGCTGTGTCGCTTCCGGTCGGCATCGTGCTGGCGCTCGGCCGGCGCTCGAACATGCCGATCGTCAAGCTGCTGTGCGTGATCTTCATCGAGACGGTACGCGGCATCCCGCTGATTACGGTGCTGTTCTTTGCCAGCGTGATGCTGCCGCTGTTCCTGCCGGCCGGCGTCAGCTTCGACAAGTTCCTGCGCGCGCTGATCGGCGTGTCGCTGTTTGCCGCCGCCTACATGGCCGAAGTGGTGCGCGGCGGCCTGCAGGCGATCCCCAAAGGCCAGTATGAGGGCGCCGATTCGCTCGGCCTCAGCTACTGGCAGAAGATGGGTCTGGTCGTCATGCCGCAGGCGCTGAAGCTGGTCATTCCCGGCATCGTCAACACCTTCATCGGCATGTTCAAGGACACCAGCCTGGTCATCGTCATCTCGATATTCGACCTCCTCGGCATCGTCAAGCAGAACTTCTCCGACGCCAGCTGGGCAACGCCGCAGACGGCCAGGTCCGGCCTGGTGTTCGCGGCCTTCATCTTCTGGCTGTTCTGCTTCGGCATGTCGCGCTATTCAATGTACACGGAACGCCGTCTCGACACCGGCCACAAACGCTAAAAAGGGGACCTTGTCATGGCCATAGAAAACGCCGTCAGCGCGGAAGAGATCAAGGTCAATGCCGCCAAGATGCATATTTCCACCACCGATGTCGCCATCGACATCATCGCCATGCACAAATGGTACGGCGAATTCCATGTGCTGAAAGACATCAATCTGAAGGTGATGCGCGGCGAGCGCATCGTCATCTGCGGCCCGTCGGGCTCCGGCAAATCGACGATGATCCGCTGCATCAACCGGCTGGAGGAACACCAGAAGGGCAAGATCATAGTCGACGGCAAGGAACTGACCAACGATCTGAAGAAGATCGACGAGGTGCGCCGCGAAGTCGGCATGGTGTTCCAGCACTTCAACCTGTTTCCGCATCTGACCATCCTCGAGAATTGCACGCTGGCGCCGATCTGGGTGCGCAAGATGCCGCGGAAGCAGGCCGAGGAAATCGCCATGCATTTCCTCACGCGCGTCAAGATCCCGGAACAGGCCAACAAATATCCCGGTCAGCTTTCCGGCGGCCAGCAACAGCGCGTGGCGATCGCCCGCTCGCTGTGCATGAACCCGCGTATCATGCTGTTCGACGAGCCGACCTCGGCGCTCGACCCGGAAATGATCAAGGAAGTGCTGGAGACGATGGTCGGGCTGGCCGAGGAAGGCATGACCATGCTCTGCGTCACCCATGAAATGGGCTTTGCGCGCAAAGTCGCCAACCGGGTGATCTTCATGGACCAAGGCCAGATCGTCGAGCAGAACACGCCGGCCGAGTTCTTCGACCACCCGCGCCACGAACGCACGAAACTGTTCCTGTCGCAGATCCTGCACTGATCCTGTACGCCGGTTCGTGACAAGGCCGGCGGACCGGGCTCGCTGCCTTGCTCAGGGCCTTACGCGTATTCGACGAGCGCTGACCGTGCGCGGCGCGAGAAGATAGCAAGCGTGCTTCAGGCCGCTCGAGTGGTCACCTTGCAACCTGGTAACTAAGGCCGGCACGGATCATAAGCGCGCCGGCTGCGTTCATTGCCATTAGGAGTTGTATAACAAGCCGCGTGGGCGCGTGCGGCGGCAGGTTAAGGGCTCATCCTGATGCTCATCCAACCGATCGACTATTTCCTCGTCGTCTGGTTCGCGCTGGCGCTGGCTTCGACGCTTTATGTCGGCTTCGACCAATATCGCAACAACCCCGAGCCGGTGGTGATGAAATGGGGCTTCATCCTGGTTACCCTCTACATGGGTCCGCTCGGCCTGCTACTCTACGTGCTCGCCGACAAGGAGCCCCGGCCGGGCGAGCATGAACTCTTCACTCAGCCGCTCTGGAAGCAGGGCGTCGGCTCCACCATCCACTGCGTCGCCGGCGATGCCACCGGCATCATTCTTGCCGCCGCCGTCACGGCGGCGCTCGGCCTGCCGATGTGGATCGACCTGATCGTCGAATATCTCGCCGGCTTTGCCTTCGGCCTGTTCATCTTCCAGTCGCTGTTCATGAAATCGATGATGGGCGGCACCTATTGGGAGAACGTGCGCAAGAGCTTCCTGCCCGAATTCATCTCGATGAACTTCATGATGGCCGGCATGGCGCCGGTCATGAGTTTTCTGATGATGGGCCGCGACATGCGCGCAATGGAACCGACGGAGCTCTTATTCTGGGGCGTGATGTCGATCGGCGTCATCGCCGGTTTTGCGCTTGCCTACCCGGCCAACGTCTGGCTGGTCGCCCGGGGGCTGAAGCACGGGTTGATGACGCAGCGCGCGCAGGCAGCCGGCATCAATGGTCGGCAGCAGCCTGCCACGAGGCAACACGCGCAGATGCAAATGCAGCAGGCCGACGCCAGCGGCCATCACAGGCAGCACCACGATATGGCTTCCCACAAAGGCAAAGGCGGCGCCGGTCATCACATGGAGACGGATGCCACGACCCCGCAAGTCGCCGCCCTCAGCATGGTCTCCCTGCTGGCCCTCGCCATCGGCATGATCGCGCCGGCGAACTGGCTGAACCTAACCTTGTCGGCGCGCGATGTCGGCGGGGTGATCATGCCGCAAGGCATGATCATGGACCGCGACACGCCGGCCGACGCGATGCGCGACATGGCCGCCACCGATCCTCGCCTTGTGGCCGCCTCTTATGATCTGACGGCAAAGGGTGACCAGGACCTGCCTTTTCGAATGGAGAACGGCATCAAGGTGTTCGAGCTCAGGCCTTCGGTGGTCCGCTGGCAAATCCTGCCTAACGTTGCGGTCGACGCCTATGCCTATAATGGCCAGATTCCCGGCCCGCGAATTCATATTCGCCAGGGCGACCGGATCAGGATCAACGTCACCAACGGCCTGCCTGAGGAAACGACGGTGCATTGGCATGGCCTGATCCTGCCGAACCAGATGGATGGGCCAGCCGAAATCACGCAGGCGCCGATCGAGCCCGGCCAATCCTATTCATACGAATTCACCGCAACCCAGCACGGAACCTATTTCTACCACCCCCACGCCAAGCCGGACCGGACCCAGGCGCTCGGCCTCTACGGTGCGCTGATCATCGATCCCGCCAATCCCGCCGATGAGGTCGCGGCCGACCATGATTACGTCATCGAGCTTCAGGAATGGCTGGTGCGGGAAGGGCTGACGTACCCGTCGATGCCGATGGACGGCGGCATGCCGAATTTCTTCACCATCAACGGCAAGGCCTATCCCTCGACCGAGACGATCCCGATGAAGGTCGGCGAGACGCTCAAGGTGCGGTTCATCGGCACCAATAACGGCTTCATCCATCCGATGCATATCCATGGCGGACCGTTCGAGGTCGTTGCCCGCGACGGCGAGACGATCCCTGCCTCGGGTCGTTTCCTTGCCGATACGGTCAATGTCGGGCCGGGTCAGCGCTACGACGTGATCTGGAAGGCGCAGCGTCCGGGCAAATGGCTGATCCATTGCCACATCCCGCATCACACCACGAACAACAATGTCGAGGAGAAGGGCGGCGGCGGGCTGATGGTCGTGATCGATGTGACATGACCGGCGTCGGCTTGGCTCGTTCCAACCGCTGCACCGGCCCGGACGCCATGCAGTGGCTGAAACCATGTTTTCTCTTAAGCTGATGTGATCTGCCAGACAGCGACGCCGGCAAGGGCGAGACCGGCAGCGCCCTCGATGGCCCGGGAGATGGTTTCGAACAGCCGTGGCTGGCGCGCGAAAAACTGTACAAGCCGTTCCCGAAACACGATCGACAATACCGCGACGCAGGACAGCGTCAGCGCCACGCCGACCATCACGGTGATGGCAAACAGGACGCCCGCTGCCGGAACACCCCTGGAGATCGCGAAAGTCATCGCGAAAAGCGTCAGCGGGCAGGGGATCAGGCCTGCCATCACGCCGACAGCCTCGCCTTCGTGCCTGTGGTGATGGCTGTGGCTCAAAGCGCGCCAGAGCATCCAGACGCCAATGAGGCCGAGCAGCCCACGACTGATATGCTCCAGGAGCGGAGCGCGGCCAACGCTGCCCAATGCTATGGAGACCAGTGGCAGCGAGAGAGCCGCAATCAGAACGGCAATCGTCACATGCGTGAACGATAGCGTGATAGACACGAGCAGGCCGCGCGAGACCTTCGCATCCGAACCGGCAAGATAGGTCGCCAGGACCGCCTTGCTATGACCCGGCGTCAGCGCATGGGCAGCCCCGAACACGACGCCCATCGGCAGGAAGGCCATGAATGCCAGCCAATTGCCTCCGGCCGCAAGCAGCTTGATCTGCTCGCCGAGCGTCAGATAGATCGTGCGCTGAAATTCGACGAGCGTCTGGAACATCGGACGAGACTAGCAGAAAATCGGCGAGCGTCAGTGCATGTGGCCGTGGTCATGCGTGTGCTCGTGAGGGTGCGGATGGTCGTTCTCTCCACGTTCCGTTGAAAACCGGACATTCGCCTCAGCCAGGGCTGGCATATGCTGGGACAGTTCGTCTTTCAGCGCTGCCGCGATCTTGTTCGCCGCCGACAGCGGTAAGGTTTCGTCCGCGGCAATTGCGATGTCGGCGTGCAATCTATGACCGACCCAGCGCGCCTTAGCATCGACAATATGCGCGCCCGCAACATGCTCGGCGGCATGTCGGATTTCATCCATCACACCGGGTTCGATTCCGTCCAGCATGCGGGTCAGCACCGAACGGGCCGATTGCCACACGATACCGAAGATCGCAATCGTGATCAGCAGGCCGACGATCGGGTCGGCCAAGGAAAAGCCGAGCCAGACGCCGATGGCTCCGATGACCACGGCAAGGCTGGTAAGTCCGTCGGTGCGGGCGTGGTAGCCGTCGGCAATGAGTGCCGCGCTGTTGATTTCGCGGCCGACGCGGATACGGAACACGGCAACCGCCCCGTTGCCGAGGAAGCCGACAATGCCCGCCGCCGTCAGCCAGCCGAGGTGTGTCACTACTTGTGGATTGATCAGCCTGTCGATGGCTTGGTAGGCGGCGACAACAGCGCTGAACAGGATGATGAGCACGATGATGATGCCGGCCAGATCCTCGACCCGGCCCAAGCCATAGGTAAAGGTCCGCGACGGCTTGCGCCGCGCCAGCACGAACGCAATCCATAGCGGGATCGCCGTTGTCGCATCGCCGATGTTATGGATCGTGTCGGCCAGCAATGCCACGCTCCCCGACAGCACAACCACGACCATCTGCAACGCCGCGGTGATGGCCAGGATTACGAACGACCATTTGATTGCCCAGATGCCCCGGTCGGTGGTAGCAATTGTCGCATCGATGACGCCGTGGGTGTGACCGTGCGAACCGTGATCGCCGTGATGATGTGCGGCGTGCGAGCCGAACCCGAGCCAGTCCAGAATGCGGGCTACGATGGCATTCATAGATACTTCGCCAGCTGCTTGAGTTCCGCCAGCGAGTTGCCGCCGGTTTCCACGCTGTCCGTGAGGCAATGCTCGATGTGATCGTTGATCAGCTCGCGCTTGGCGCTGCTGATGGCCCTTTCGACGGCATGAAGCTGCTGCGCCAGATCAACGCAAGGGCGATGCGCCTCGATCATGGCCAGCACCGCCGCAAGGTGGCCTTGCGCGCGCTTCAGGCGCTTTACGATGGAAGGATGTGAGGCGTGGAGGTGATCTGACATGCCTCCAGCATATCCTCCCGGGGAGGATACGGGTCAAGCTCTAAGTCAGCTGTGCAATTTCCGGAGAGGCTTCACCTTGAACATTGCTTGGTCTATGCCTTCCCCATGAAGAAGCTTGCCCGTTTTCTTGGCCTGCTGGTCGTTACAGCAGTCCTTGCGGTGGCGCTGGGCACGCTGCTGCCGCGCCCGCTCTGGCCGGCGGCCGCTGCCGATCCGATCGGCGCAAGCCACCGCATCCTGGTGCTGAAAAACCCGATCCACACCGACATCGCCATCCCGGTCGACGACGACGTGCGCCGGCGCTTCCACTTCCTGGTCGATGCCGGCATTCCGGCCGACATGGCGGAGGTCCGCTACATCGTCTTCGGCTGGGGAGGCCGCGCCTTCTATCTCGAGACGCCGACCTGGTCGGAACTGAAGGCAGTGCCGGTGATGAAGGCGCTGACCGTCGATGCTTCGGTGATGCATGTCGACATTTCAGGCGAAATCGCCGAGCCGCATCCCGACGTCGCCGGCTTCGACGTAAGTGAGGAACGCTTTGCGGCGCTGCTCGATTTCATTGCAGCAAGCTTCCAGCGGGGGCCGAACGGGGCCATTCCGATCGAGAATGCGGCCTATTCCCGCTTCGATCGTTTCTTCGAAGCCAATGGCCATTTCAACGCGCTGATCGGCTGCAACACCTGGACGGCGGCGGCACTGCGCACGGCCGGGCTGCGCACCGGCTGGTGGAACCCGCTGCCAGCCTCGCTCGGCCTGTCGATGCGGCTTCACAATTGAAGAGGGTTCCGGCTGATCAACGCCGCGATCCTTCGAGCCCTCCTTTCGCCAATCTCTAACGTTGCAGGACCTAGCAAGGCGCCGAAACTGCCAATCTCCCTCCTTGTGGGGGAGATGTCCGGCAGGACAGAGGGGGGCGCTGTCCCGCCGGCCTATCGAGCTTTTTATCGCCGATCCCCAGACTCGCGCGCCCGCTAGCCATAAAGCCAATCAAGATCGGCGGCGAGCTTTTCGGGTGAGCGCATCGCCAGGAACAGGTTGCGGGCCATCGCCACCGGCCCGGCCGCGTGCCAGGCGAGGCGGTTGACCGCGCCGCGGCGGGCGACCTGGGCGACGCGCGGCCGCCGCGCCTGTTCCCAAGCGGCAAGCGCGCCGCTGAGATCGGCAGGCGAGGTGGCAACGAAGCCGGCAAGCGTCGCCGCGTCCTCGATCGCCATCGCCGCGCCCTGTGCGGCAAAGGGCGTCATCGCATGCGCCGCATCGCCGATCAGCGCGACGCCTTCCGGTGTCGTCCACCGCCGCTGCTCGACGGTGTGGATCGGCCATGCCGTCCACGGCGCCGCCTCGCTCGCCAGACGGACCAGCGCCGGCGCGGTACCGCGCATGGCGCTGACGAGGATGGCGGGGTTGGCATGCCCCGACCAGCCCTCGGCGATGCGCTCGCCCCTGGTGAAGGCGGCGAGGTTGAAGGCAGTGCCACGGCTGACCGGATAGGCGACCATATGGAAGCCGGGATAGAGGAATGCGGTAACGCAATCGGGCGCACCGATCGCTGCAAAGGCTTGGCCAGCAGGGCTGTCGGCACCGACGGTGGCGCGCCACGCCAGCTCACCTGAAAACCGGCTACTACCGAATTCGGCCGCTTTGCGGGCCAGTTGTTCTCGCACCGACGACCAGACGCCATCCGCGCCGATCAGCAGACAGCCAGCCTCGACCGTTTCGCCATCAGCCGATGCAGTGACGGCAACAGCTTTCGGTCCGGCTGCGATGTCGGTCACCCGCGCGCCAGCGACCAGTTCGATCCCGGGCTGCTCCGAAACCCGCTGCATCAGCGCTGACTGCAGATCGGCGCGGTGGGCGACGAGATAGGGTGCCCCCCAGCGCGTTTCGGCGGCCGGGCCAAGCGGTACGCGCGCCAGCTCGCCCAGCGTGGCGGCATCCTTGAGCACAACCGCCTCCGGCCGCACCGCCGTCGGCAGCAGCCGATCGAGTACGCCGAGTTGTCGAAGAATGCGTGTCGCGTTGGGCGACAACTGGATGCCGGCGCCGGCAGCCTCGAGGTGCTGCGCCTGTTCGAACAGTTTTATCCGATAGCCGCGCTCGGCGAAGGCCAGTGCCGCGGTCAGCCCGGCAACGCCCGCCCCGGCGATGACGACCTGCCGGGACTGCGTTTCCTGCATCAGGCTTGTCGCAGGAGAATCAGGCGGCCTGGTCGATATAAAGGCAGCCCGGCGGCACCGTTTCCAATGCCTTCAGCTTCGGCGAATAGCGATAGAGCGTCGAGCAGTAGGGGCAGACCTTTTCATTGTCGTCGCCCATGTCGAGAAATACATGCGGATGGTCGAAAGGCGGATTGGCGCCGGTGCACATGAATTCCTTGACGCCGATGTCGATTGCCGGATAGCCCGCATCGTTCTGGAAATGGGGAATGGAACCGCCTGCCATCGTCGTCTCCTGATCTTGTCGATTGCATCTGGATCATAACCCGTCTCTTTGCAAGATCGATGAAATGAAACTGTCGCAAAAGCCTGTCAGAGGATAAGTTAAGCCGGTTAACACCGTAATCCGCGGACGGGTGTGAGAAGAGCAGGAACTATGAACGAACTGAAGCCGGTCCAGAACGAATTCATCACCATCGAGGCTGCGAGCCGCGAAGGCGGCAATCCTGACCGCTTCGTCAACCGCGAGTTTTCCTGGCTGCAATTCAATCGGCGCGTGCTCGAGGAATCGCTGAACGCCAATCATCCGCTGCTCGAGCGCGTTCGCTTCCTGTCGATATCGGCGGCCAATCTCGACGAGTTCTTCATGGTCCGCGTCGCCGGTCTTGCCGGCCAGGTGCGCGAGGGCATCGTGCTGAAGAGCCCGGACGGGCGCACCCCCGAGCAGCAGCTCGAACAGCTGTTGCGCGAGGTCGAGCGCCTGCAGGAGGACCAGCAGAACAGCCTTTCGGCGCTGATGCTGCAGCTCAACAAGGAAGGCATCGAGAGCATCACCCGCGATGCGCTGACCAAGGACGAGAAGACCTGGCTCGAGGACCATTTCCAGGAGCAGGTGTTTCCGGTCCTGACGCCGCTGTCGATCGACCCAGCGCATCCGTTTCCGTTCATTCCCAATCTCGGTTTCTCGATGGCGCTGCAATTGCGCCACCGCAAGAACGGCGAGGAAATGAGCGCGCTTTTGCGCCTGCCGGTAGCGCTGAGGCGCTTCATCCGCTTGCCGGATCGCAAGCATCACGTCCGCTTCGTTCCGCTCGAAGAGGCGGTCAGTCTCTACATCGGCAAGCTGTTCCCCGGCTACGAGGTCAAGGGCTCCGGCACGTTCCGCATCATCCGCGACAGCGATATCGAGGTCGAGGAAGAATCCGAAGATCTGGTGCGGCTGTTCGAGACGGCGCTGAAGCGTCGCCGCCGCGGCTCGGTCATCCGGATCGAGTTCGACAGGCTGATGCCGTCCGAATTGCGCGACTTCGTCGCCGGCGAGCTTGGCGTCTCGGCCAGCCGCATCAGCGTGCTTACCGGGCCGCTGGCGCTTAGCCAGATCTCGGAGATCGTCGCCGTCGCTCGCGACGATCTGAAGTTCACGCCCTACAATCCGCGCTTCCCGGAGCGCATCCGCGAGCATGGTGGCGATTGCTTTGCCGCCATCCGCGAGAAGGACATCATCGTCCACCACCCCTACGAATCCTTCGACGTGGTGGTGCAGTTCCTGCGCCAGGCGATGGCCGATCAGGAAGTGGTGGCGATCAAGCAGACGCTCTACCGCACCTCCAACGACAGCCCGATCGTGCGGGCTTTGGTCGACGCCGCCGAGGCCGGCAAGTCGGTGACGGCGCTGGTCGAGCTCAAGGCGCGCTTCGACGAGGAGGCCAACATCCGCTGGGCGCGCGACCTCGAGCGCGCCGGAGTCCAGGTCGTCTTCGGCTTTCTCGAGCTGAAGACCCACGCGAAAATGTCGCTGGTGGTGCGGCGCGAGGATGGCAGGCTACGCAATTACGTGCATCTCGGCACCGGCAATTACCACCCGGTCACCGCGCGCATCTACACCGACCTGTCCTTCTTCACCACCGATCCGACGATCGCGCGCGATGTCGCGCAATTGTTCAATTTCATCACCGGCTATGCCGAGCCGGCCGAGCAGATGCGGCTGGCCATATCGCCGTTCACGCTGCGCAACCGCATCCTCAAGCATATTTCGGACGAGATCGGCCACGCGCTGGATGGCAGGCCGGCTCGCATCTGGATGAAGATGAATGCGCTGGTCGATCCGATCATCATCGATGCGCTCTACGATGCCAGCCGCGCCGGCGTCGAGATCGATCTCGTCGTGCGCGGCATCTGCTGCCTGAGACCGCAGGTGCCGGGCCTGTCGGAGAACATAAGGGTGAAGTCGATCGTCGGCCGCTTCCTCGAGCACAGCCGCATCTATTGCTTCGGCAACGGCCACGGCCTGCCCTCGGACGGGGCGATCGTCTACATCTCCTCGGCCGATTTGATGCCGCGCAATCTCGACCGCCGGGTCGAGACCATGGTGCCGATCACCAATCCAACTGTGCATGAACAGGTGCTCGGCCAGATCATGCTCGGCAACATCATGGACAACCAGCAAAGTTTCGACGTATTGGCTGACGGAACCTCCCGGCGCGTTGTGCTGGAGGAGGGCGAGGAACCGTTCAACGCGCAGGAATATTTCATGACCAATCCGAGCCTGTCCGGACGGGGCGATGCGTTGAAGTCGCATGCGCCCAAGCGCATCGCGCAGTTCAAGCGCCGCAAGAAACAGAACGCAGCGACGGGCTGATGATTTCAGCGTCCCAGGGCCGGCTTCAGGACCGCCGACCGCTGTCCATCATCGATATCGGGTCGAACTCGATCCGTCTTGTCATCTATGAAGGGCTGGCGCGCTCGCCGACCTTGCTGTTCAACGAAAAGATGCTCGCCGGCCTCGGCCGCGGCATCGTTTCGACCGGAAAGCTCGATCCCGAGGCGGTGACGCGCTCGATGGAAGAGTTCCGCCGTTTCCGCGCGCTCTCCGACCAGGCCGGCGCCGAGCGCATGTATGTGTTGGCGACCGCCGCCGCCCGTGAGGCGGTCAACGGCCCCGACTTCATCCACCGCGCCGAGGATGTACTCAAGACCGAGATCCAGGTGCTGAGCGGCCGCGAGGAAGCCCATTATTCGGCGCTCGGCGTCATCTCCGGTTTCCACCCGGCCAACGGCATCGCCGGCGATCTTGGCGGCGGCAGCCTCGAACTGATCGATATCGACGGCGAGGCGATCGGTGACGGCATCACCCTGCCGTTGGGCGGCTTGCGCCTGCAGGACATGGCGAAGAACTCGCTGACCCAGGCGGCAAAGATCACGCGCGAGCAACTGGCGCGGGCGAAATTGCTGAAGGGCGGGCAGGGCAGGGCGTTCTACACGGTCGGCGGCACCTGGCGAAATCTCGCCCGGCTACACATGGAAATGACCAACTACCCGCTAGGCGTCATGCACCATTACGAGATCGGCATCGAAAGCGCCGCGAACTTCCTCCGGCAGGTTGCTAAGGCCGAGATCGACAAGATCAAAGGCATCGAGGGCATCTCCAAGAACCGCCGGTCGCTGCTGCCCTATGGCGCCATCGTGCTGCAGGAGATCATGGCGGCGATGCAGCCGTCGAAGATCATCGTGTCGGCGCTGGGCGTGCGCGAGGGCTTTCTCTATTCGCTGCTCGACAAGGCCGAGCAGAAAGCCGATCCGCTGATCTCGGCGGCGGAAGAGCTTGCCCGCCTGCGCTCGCGCTCGGTCGACCACGCGCATGAGCTTGTCGAGTGGACCGGCAAGGCGTTCGCCGCCTTCGGCATCGACGAGACCAGGGATGAGGCGCGCTACCGCCACGCCGCCTGCCTGCTCGCCGATATCGGCTGGCGTGCCCATCCCGAATATCGCGGCAAGCAATCGCTCAACATCATCGCCCACGCCTCCTTCATCGGCGTCGATCATCCCGGCCGCGCCTTCCTGGCGCTTGTCAGCCTGTTTCGCCACGAGGGCGTGTTCAATGAAGCCGCTCCGGAAATCCGCGGACTGGCGACACCGCGCTATCTCGAACGGGCCCGCGTGCTGGCGGCGCTGCTGCGCGTCGTCTATCTCCTGACGGCGGCAATGCCCGGCGTCATGTCGCGACTGAAATGGGAAAACCGCGGCAATGGCGTGCTGGCGCTGGTGCTGCCGGCAGCGCTGGCCGATCTTTACGGCGAGCGGCCCGCCGGCCGGCTGGCACAACTGGCAAGGGTCACCAACCGTCGGCTGGTGCTGGCGGTCGAGGGCGGGCCTAGCGTTTCAGTGAAGTAGTTTCAGGCACGACGCCAATTGCATGTGGCAATTCGCTGCGAGCTCCACGCTTGGGAGAAGATCGTGAAATCCAGTCAAATCCTGCTGCTGCTTTCCATCCTGCCATTGTTGATTTTCGACGCGGCCAGAGCTCAGACGGTTTCCAAGGTTTCCGTTGCTGCAAAAGGCGCGTTTGAGTTTGACAAGAGTTATCCAAAAGCCGCAGACGGAAAAACACTGTTCAATTTGCTCACAGGTTTTCTAAAACCTAAAAGCGGGCAAAAGATAAACTATTTTGTATTTAGAATAAGCGACGAAATGATCAAATTTCAAAGATCGATTTCGATGAACACGTTTTATGCGGACGTTAATCTCTGTCCTGGCGCTGTCGATCGAACCGTGTCCGTTCATCAGCCCCTCGGCAACTTTCTTGAGCCTGTCGCGGGCCGAATCGACCTGTTGCCATACGTTAAGAGGGCAAGCCTGATCCAACTGCGCAACTACCTGTATGTCGCGATTGACAGCAATCTTCGGAGCTACTCCCCCAAGGGGGCAGATCAATATGGATATGAATGGTTGCCGATCGCGGTACAAAGCAGACAGGTTTGCCTGACCATCAGCGTCGGCCGAATGGGGCATGGGGGCTTCCTCTCTCAGCCCATAAACATAACCAGGCTTGCGGAGTTCGTCTTTCTCGACAGCAAATGAGCCGAGCCGGGCGGCAGCTTAGCCAGTCCCTGCAGCCATCCGGCCGTCGGCCGACCATGCACCCGCGCCAGCCATCGCCAGCGTCAGAAAACCGCCTGATATCGCGATGTCCTTCATCAGCATCTGCGAATGCATGAAGGTCAGCGTCGGATCGCCGCCGCCCTGGCCATAGTGGCCGATGAACGCTGTCGCGACGCAAAAGGCGGCGAGCAGCAGCGCCACGATCGGCGTCTTGAAGCCGACGAGGATGAGCAGCCCGGCGATCAGTTCGAACAGCCCGGTGCCCCAGGCAGCCAGCGTCGGCAGCGGCAGGCCAAGGCCGGCGAAATAGCCGGTCGTGCCGGCAATGTCGGTCAGCGCGTGGAAGCCGGACGGCACGAACAGTGCGGCGAACAGCAGTCGGGAAAGCAAAAGCAGCGCATTGCGGGGCATGGTAACCTCCGTTGTCGGCCGGGTGGCCAAGAGCCCGATCCTAGCAGAATTCCGGTCAGCGGACCGACAGGCACAAACGACAACGAAAAAGGGGCGCGGAAAATTCCGCGCCCCTTTTGTTCAGGAAATGCTGGACTGCTTCAGCCGCGCTTGGCGTCGATCGAATACGCGCCTGGGCCCGAGGAGGCGAGCACGAGGAAGCCGCCGGCAATGCCGAGGTTCTTCATGAAATTGATCATCTGCATCTGATCGGCCCAGCCGGTGTGGGCGACCAGCGCGGTGGCGACGGTGAAAATCGCCATTACCCAGCCGACGATCCGGGTCTGGAAGCCGACGAGGATGGCCAGGCCGCCAAGCAGTTCGATAAGGCCGACGACAATGGCGGTCACCATCGGCAGCGGCAGGCCAAGGCTGCCGAAATAGCCGGCGGTGCCGGCAATCGCCGTCAGCTTGCCGAAACCCGAAAGCAGGAAGATGACCGAAAGCAGGATGCGGCCGAGCAGGATCGTGCCCGAGGCGCCGGCGGCGGTGCCGGAACCGGCAAACGAAGTATTGGCGGACGTGTTGGTGGACATGCGTAACTCTCCAGAAGGATTTGGCCAAACGGCTTGGGATACCCGTCTAGTTAGCGCAGGCCGACTGTTCACCAAAGATGCCAGATTGGTTACGGATTGTTCACCAAGGTAACGTTTTCGCGATCAACATGGGTGTTGAGATCCAGGATATCAACGCCCTAGCCTGGATGCGTCATGTCCTCCGGCCGCACCAGCCGCTCATAATCGGCTTCGCTGACCAGCCCGGTGGCCAGCGCTTCCTGGCGCAGCGTGGTGCCGTTCTTGTGCGCCGCCTTGGCGATCTTGGCGGCGTTGTCGTAGCCGATCGTCGGCGCAAGCGCCGTCACCAGCATCAGCGAACGGTCGAGTGCTGCCTTGATGTTGTCTTCGCGGGCCTCGATGCCGACGACGCAATTGTCGGTGAACGACACGGAAGCGTCGGCCAGCAGCTGTACCGATTGCAGGAAACAATAGGCCATCAGCGGATTGTATACGTTGAGCTCGAAATGGCCCTGACTGCCGGCGAAGCTGATCGCCGCATTGTTGCCGAACACCTGCACGCAAACCTGCGTCATCGCCTCGCATTGGGTCGGATTGACCTTGCCTGGCATGATCGAGGAGCCCGGTTCGTTTTCCGGCAGCGACAATTCGCCGAGGCCCGAACGCGGGCCGGAGCCGAGCAGGCGGATGTCGTTGGCGATCTTGAACAGCGCCGCCGCGCAGGCATTGATGGCGCCGTGCGAGAAGACCATGGAATCATGGGCGGCCAGCGCCTCGAACTTGTTCGGCGCGGTGACGAAATCGATGCCGGTGATCGCGGCGATGCGCGCCGCCACCTTTTCGGCAAAACCGACCGGCGCATTGAGGCCGGTGCCGACCGCGGTGCCGCCCTGCGCCAGCTCCTGCAGGCCGGGCAGGGTCATTTCGATGCGCTTGACCGACGAGGCGACCTGCGCCGCGTAGCCGGAGAATTCCTGGCCAAGCGTCAGCGGCGTCGCGTCCTGGGTGTGGGTGCGGCCGATCTTGACGATGTGGGCGAAAGCCCTGGTCTTGGCCTCGAGTGCCGTATGCAAATGTCTTAGCGCCGGTAGCAGGTCGTGAGTGATGCGCTCGGCGCAGGCGATGTGCATGGCCGTCGGATAGGTGTCGTTCGACGACTGGCTCATGTTGACGTGGTCGTTGGGATGCACCGGCTTCTTCGATCCCATGACGCCGCCCAAAAGCTCGATCGCCCGGTTGGAAATCACCTCATTGGCGTTCATGTTGGACTGGGTGCCTGAGCCTGTCTGCCAGACGACCAGCGGGAAATGCTCGTTCAGCTTGCCGTCGATGACCTCCTGCGAGGCCTCGATGATGGCCTTGCCGATCGCCGGATCGAGCCGCTTCAGCTCCATATTGGCCTCCGCTGCCGCCCGCTTGACGATGCCCAGCGCCCGCACGATCGACGCCGGCTGTTTCTCCCAGCCGATCTTGAAATTGGCAAGCGAACGCTGCGCCTGCGCGCCCCAATAGCGGTCGGCGGCGACCTCGATGGGACCGAACGTGTCGGTTTCGGTTCTGGTCTCTGGCGCGCTCACGAAGTCTCTCCGGTTTGCAATTTGCAAACGGCGTATCGCGTTGCACAAATGCCTTCAAGCGGAGATTGCGGGTGACGGGAATGCAAATCGGTTGAAGGTGCTGGCAATCTCCCCACTTGAGGGGGAGATGTCGCCGAAGGCGACAGAAGGGGGCGGTCAGGTCTTGACGCAACTCCCATAGCGGACGGAACAGGCTGGTGTTCCACGCGAGACGACCCCTCTGGCCTGCCGGCCATCTCCCCCTCGAGGGGGGAGATCGCAACCTTACCCCGCCGTGTATCCTCCATCCACGGCGAAGATTCCGCCGCTGGTCCATGCCGCTTCGTCGCTGGCGAGATAGACCGCGATGCCGGCAAGGTCGCTGGTCCGGCCGATGCGGCCGAGCGGATAGCTGCGCTCGACATAGGCCTTGAGCTCGGCTTGCGCGGCCTCAGGCAGGTTTTCGATCGACCTGCGCCGCATCGCTGTGTCGACCGTGCCGGGCGCGATCGCGTTGACCCTTATGCCGCGCGGCCCGAGCTCGAAGGCGAGCGACTTGGTCAGCGAATTGAGCGCGCCCTTCGACAGCGAATAGAGGCTGGACGGCCGCTTCGGGATCATCTTGTGCGCGAAATAGGACGAGATGTTGATCACCGAAGCCGCACCCGGCGCGAGATGCGGCAACAGCCGTTGGGTGAGAAAGAATACCGCCGTGACGTTGAGCGCGAATGACTGCTGGAACTGGTCCTCGCTGACGGTCTCGAACGGCACAAGGAACGCTACGCCGGCATTATTGACGAGGATATCGACAGGTGGGCCGCGCCTGGCATGCTCGACCACGGCATCGATGCCGGCAATGGCCGACAAATCGGCCGACAGCGTGTCGACATTATCCCCGAGCTGCTTGCGGGCGGCGTCGAGTTTTTTGCCGTCGCGGCCGACGATCAGCACGTCCGCGCCTTCGCGCAAGAAAGCCTCGGCGATTGCCAGCCCGATCCCGTCCGAGCCGCCGGTGACCAGTGCCCGTTTGCCGCCTAGTCTCATCCAACACTCCCGCGTATTGCCGTCTTGTCTGGTAAAGGAGAGCAGCGCCGTTGCCGATTGTGGTCAAGCCGCCGGCTTATCCTTCAATATGAACTTTCGGCTGATGCGCCTGTCTATTCGGCAGCCGCTGCACCGCGCCGAACAGCCAGCCGCGTAGCGACGAAATCCTTCACCTGATGAATGGCCTGTTCTCGCGTGACGCTGCCGGGTTGCAGGCCAAGCCGCAACCACAGCCCGTCGATCAGGGCGGTGACGCCGAAAGCGATCTCGTCAGCATCGCGTGCCGGCGCCAGACCGCGCAGGCCGGACAGCAGGTTGGAGCGCATGCGCGCATGGATCACCTTCTGGATGCGGGCAAGCTTTTCGTCGCGCGGAACCTCCGCGCAAAGTGAAAGCCAGGCGTGGCAGAGGGACGGCTGGAAGAGATGCGGCTCGAAATTGCCTTCGATGATGGCCTCTATCCGTTGCATTGGCGTGCGCGCCTGTCTCAGCCGCTCGACCACCGCATGCCGCAGCACCAGGTTCGATTCGCGCATGGCATGCTCGAACAGCTCCCGCTTGCTGTTGAAATAGTGCAGCACGATGCCTTTCGACGCGCCGGCCTGTGCCGCCACTTTTTCTATGGTGGCGCCAGCTATGCCTTCGCGCTGAAGCACGGCAAAGGCGGCTTGCCGCAGCTCCTTGCGGCGTATGTCGCTGAGACGCTTGAGTTTCACGGGCCGGATCCATGCATCGAAAACCGACGTTGACATTTTCGTCCGTCGAGATCAAGAATTGACCAGTGGGACAATATAAAAACCAGGCGGTCAACACTGTTGGTGAAATGAGGAGAACCGAAATGCTTCGTAGCCTTGGAATGGGCGCCTCGCTCTGCGTCCTGCTGGCGATCCGGCCGGCCTTTGCGGCTGAACCTGAGCAATGCGAGGTCGTGCGCATGGCCGAGCCTGGATGGAACGACCTTGCCTTCACCACCGGCGTCACCAGCGTCTTGCTCGATGCGCTCGGCTACAAGCCGGCAAGCTCGCTTCTGGGCATCAACGTCATCTATGAATCCTTGAAGAACAATGATTTGGACGTGTTCCTTGGCTATTGGGATCCGGCGATGATCACCTACTACGAGCCCTATAAGAAGGACGGCTCGGTAGACGATGTGCGCGTCAATCTCGTCGGCGCCAAATACACCTTTGCCGTGCCGAGTTACGTGTGGGAGGCCGGCGTCAAGGATTTTGCCGACCTGCAAAAGTTCGCCGACAAATTCGGCAGGAGGATGTACGGCATCGAGCCGGGCTCGAACCAGCTGATGATGGACGCCATCGCCGATAAGTCGCTCGGCCTCGATGGCTGGCAGGTCGTCGAATCGAGTGAAGCCGGCATGCTTTCCGAGGTCGGCTACGAGATCAAGGAAAAGCGCTTCATCGTCTTCCAGGGCTGGGCGCCGCATCCAATGAACACGATGTACGACTTCAAATATCTGAGCGGCGGCGACAAGTTCTACGGCCCGAACTTCGGCGCCGCGACGGTGACGACGCAGGTGCGCAAGGGCTATCTGCAGCAATGCCCGAATGTCGGGCAGTTGCTGAAGAACCTCGCCTTCGATATCGATTTCGAAAATCTCGGCATGGGCTATCTCATCAACGACGGCATGAAGCCGGAGGAAGCCGGCCTGAAGGCCCTCAAGGAGAATCCGGATAGGCTCGGCGCCTGGCTTGCCGGTGTCACCACATTCGATGGCAAGCCCGCGCTCGACGCAGTCAAGCAGCAGCTCGGCCTGTGATATCGGCCGATCAGGCGGGCTGGAACGGCCGCAAGCGCAGGGTCGGTGCCGGCCGCACTGAAACGGCCTGCGTCGAAATCGCCGGGCAGGAGCCCGCGCTGGTGCTGGTGCACGGCTTCTCCGACACGAGCCGCAGCTTCTCCTTGCTGGCGCCGCATCTCGCCGGGCGCCGGCTTGTCATTCCAGACCTGCGCGGGCATGGCGCCTCGCTGGCCGGGACACGCGGCTTCGCCCCAGCGGATTTCGCGGAAGATGTGGCGAGTTTGATCGAGCGATTGCGGCTCGAGCGGCCGGTTCTGGTCGGGCATTCCCTGGGCAGTATGGTGGCGATCGAGGCAGCCGCACGCTACGCCGAGATGATCGGCGGCCTGGTGCTGATGGCCGGAACGCTACGGCCGCAGATCGGTGAGGACCACCCGATGACCATTGGTGTGCGGGCGCTTCGAGACCCGATATCGCCGGCCGATCCGTTCTATGACTATTGGCATGCCTGCGAGGCCGAGGTTCCAGCGGAATTCCTGACCATGACTGCGGAGGAGGCGTCAGCCATGCCGGCGGCACTCTGGCGCGCAATCCTGGAGCAGGTTCGGCGCATCGATCTGACCGACAAGGCGCGCATGCTGCGCCTGCCGGCGCTTGTCATTGCTGGCGCGCACGACCTGCTCTTCGACGAAACGCACCAACGGCGGCTCCTCGAAGAAATCCCTAGCGCCGCGTTCGTGAGCGCGGTGCGATGCGGACACAACCCGCACTGGGAGGATCCGGCATTGGTCGCGGCAGCCATCGGCCGGTATTTCAAGCTCGGTACCAAAGCTGGGCCCCAGCCGACAGCCGAAGCGACAGGTAGTCCGGGCTGAGAGCAGTCATGAATCTTTCCGAATACGTGGCGTTGGATGCCGTCGCCCTGGCCGCGCATGTTCGCTCGGGCGAATTATCCGCCGTCGAGGTCGTCGAGGCGGCTATCGAAGCGATCGAAAGCGTCAATCCCGCCCTCAATGCCGTGACGCTGATCGATGCGGACCGGGCGCTTTCCGTTGCGGCAAGCTGCAACCGGCAGGCGGCACTCGCCGGCATTCCTTTTCTGGTCAAGGACACCGGCGTCAATGTACGGGAGTGGCCGACGACGCACTCGTCGCTCTACTTCAAGGATGCCGCGCCGAAGCCCGACAGCGAGATCGTCCGGCGCTGGCGGGCCGCCGGTCTGATCTTGCTGGGCAAGACAAACACGCCTGAATTTGCCAACGACTTCGTCACCGAACCCAGCTTTCGCGGCCCCACCTCGAACCCCTGGGATCCTTCGCTGACGGCGGGCGGCTCAAGCGGCGGAGCTGCTGCCGCGGTGGCGAGCGGCATGGTGCCGGTCGCCCACGGTTCCGATATCGGCGGATCGATCCGGGTGCCGGCTGCCTGTTGCGGCGTGTTCGGCATGAAGCCGTCGCGCGGGCTCACGCCTGTCGGGCCTGGTCGAGGTCAGGTCGACGCCGGGCTCTACGCCGAGAACGTCCTGTCCCGCACCGTTCGCGACAGCGCCGCCATGCTGGACATGACTGCCGGTCCAGAACAAGGAGCGCCTTACTCCGTGTCCAAATCGGTGCCGTCCTACCTGGATTGGTTGTCTTCGCCCGGCGAGCGTCTGCGCGTCGCGTGCCTGGCGCACCGGCCGGACGGCACGCCCGTCGCGTCCGAGATCGGGGCAAAATTCCAGGAAGCCATGATCCTCCTCGAGGAAATGGGGCACGAGGTCACAGAGGCGCGTTTCCCGCGGGAAGCCAGCGCCGAAGCGGACTGGAGCATCTTCTGGATGTCGGAGATCGCGCGGCTGGTTGACGAGCGCGCCGACGAGATCGGGCGGATGCCGGGGGCCGGCGAAATCGAAAGCCTGACTCGTCACGCGCTCGACTGTTTTCGGCGATCCTCGGCCGCCGATTATCTCAGGGCGCAGGACCATGTGCACAGCGCTTCGCTGGCGATGGCGATGGCGTTCGATGGGTTCGACCTGATCATCACGCCGACGACGGCCGAGCCTACGCCCCGGCTTGGCGCCATCCATGGCGATGGTGCTCTCTTCGATTACGAGGCTTGGGCGAGCCGGGCCTACGGCTTTGCGCCTTTCACAGAAATCTTCAACGTCACCGGCCAACCGGCCGCCAGCCTGCCGCTGTTCCAGTCGAAAGGCGGCCTGCCGATTGGCATCCAGCTCATTGGCCGCAAGAACGAGGATCACCGTCTGCTGCGCGTTTCCCTTGACCTGGAGCAGGCAACCGCATGGACGGCGCGTTACCAGGCGATCCATGCCAGACACTTTCAGGCATGAACCAGGAGGCTCCGGCGACGTAGGAGGCGTCGACGATGTTGGTTCATACCGAAATTGGGTGCTGCCCGAGCAGCGATCGCGCCGTCGGTAACAGACGCAAAACCTCCGCGGGCCTGGCGAATTCCCGTTGTACGGTCTGCTGAAGCGCCTGCCAGTCTGGGGAGGCGGCCAAGGCCGCCTCGTGGCGGGTATGCGCCTCGGCGCTGTCGAAACCCGTGACGCTGATGAAGACGTTTTCGCTGGCCCGCACCGGCAGCCGCGGAAAGCTGTTTTCGGCATGCTCGGTGACGAAGGCGGCGAGCGGTTGTCCGCCAAGTGCGGCAAGAACCGGAAGAGCCTCGGTCTGGAAATCCCTGGCGAAGCCGGCTTCGAGGCCCGGTCGCAAATGATGAATCCTGATGACAACAATTGCCTGTAAAGCACTGCTTGTGCTTGGTTCTTCGAGATCCGTCTGGGGTACTCGTTGCGATCCCGAGAGGTCGAAGCCGGCGCCCGGCCAAGCCGGTTTCAGCAGCAGCACGTCGTCGGAATCGATCATCGTGGCGTTGGCGGCGTTGCGCCAGGCCGCCCACACCGGCCCGTCATAGAAGGCGGCCAGCGCATGCTTCCGCGCGATCATGCCGTCGAAGCCGCGCAACCAGACGAACATATCTGGCCGGTCGAGGTCGCGGAACTGGCCGATGATGGTCATCCCCGCGGTTTCCTGGCCCTCGATCAAATGATTGTCGAAGATGCCGATCAGCGTCTCGCGTCGGCCAGGTTTCAGCGTGTATTGCCGAAGTTCGACGACGGGCGAGGCGAGCAGATCGGATTTAGGCGCGGCATTCAAAGGCAGGTTCATCGCTCGATCTCAAAAACAGGACAGTCATCCTGTTTTACAAAACAGACCGGTTGTCCTGTTTTGTCAATCTGCTATCGTGTGGAAATGTCAGCAGAGACCACAGCCCGCCCAAAGGCGCGGGCTAAAAAACGCACCAATGACCCCGAAGGCATGCGCAAAAAGGTGCTCGATGTCGCCGAAGAGGCGTTTCAGGCACGCGGCTATCACGCCTCCAGCATGGGCGACCTGATGGCGACGGCGGGCGTCACCGGCGGCGCGCTGCACCACCATTTCGCGACCAAGAAGGCGCTGGCGCTAGCAGTCGTCGAAGAGCGGGTCGCCGCCGCCGTCGAGGAGACCTGGATCGCGCCAGTGCGGAGGGCCGGCTCGGCGCGGGAGGGCGTGCGCGCCGTGTTCGCGGCCGTCGCGGCGGAGCTGGAGCAGCAGGGATTCGTGCGCGGCTGCCCGCTCAACAATCTGGCGCACGAACTGTCGCTTGCCGATCCGGATTTCCGCATTGCCCTTGCCGACATTTTTTCGGCCTGGCGTCAGGCGATTGCCGACAAGATCAGGGCCGACCAGCAGGCGGGCCGGGAGCAGGGCACCGATCCGCAGCGCTTCGCAGCGCTCGCCGTCGCCACCTATTCCGGCGCCATGTCGATGGCCAAGACCGCACAGGACACAAGAGTGCTGCGCGACTGCCTGATGGCCTTGGAACAGGGAGTCACGAGGCGACGTCGCAGGATACTCCACAAAGCCCCTTGACGCCGGCAGGACAGAGGCGCCGCCGTCGCTCACTATGACCGAGGTGGGGAGGCCGAGCTCTTAATTCGGCAGCGGCTTGATCAGCTCGTAGCCGACCACGCTTTCGGCGCTGGTGCCCTCGTCATAGCGCCTGGCCACAACTGCCTGCAAGTCGGGTGCGTAAAGCGCGGTAAACTCGTCCCGCGTCTCGCCGGCCTCGCTCCTGATCGTCTGCTTGACCGCGAGCACGGAGTATTTGCATTCACCCAGGCTGAACGTCTCCTTGCCCTTGACGTTGATCTCCAGCGTCTCGGTGCCCTTCGGCGGCTTGTTCGGTGCGAGGCGGGCAAACACGATCTTGTTCTTAGCCCCCGCCTTCAGCGGGAACACCTTCCTGAGATCGGAAAACGGGATCATCGCCAGCTGCCCCGTGCTGCTGTCGCGAAACACCTCGATCAGTCCGCCGAACAGGTACTGCGACTGCGGCGATTGCGACGGGTATTTGTTGGCAACGGCCACCATTCCGCCCGCTGCCGGTCGAAATTCGCTGTGGATGCCAGGCCTTTCGAGAATGAAGCCGGCCTTGGCCGATTTGACGTCGATGCACTCGGCGCCATGCGCTGCGCTCGTCACCGCCAGAATGGCCATTGTCATGCCGATGGATGCAGTTTTCATGCCGTCCTCCTCTGCCCGCGCAAGTTGAATGCCGAAAGCAATGCCAGACCTGGGAGAACGTGTCGACATATTTTGCGAGCAACTGGACTGCCGATCCGCGTCGTGCTGAATTTTAGCGCATGATGCATCGCATTCCCGCCCTACCGGTTTGTCGGCGCAGCTTCCTGATGCAGGCAGCGGCCGTTGCCGCGGCCGGCGCCGTTTCGCGCCCGGCCTTCGGCCAGACCGGGCAGCGCATCCCGCCGATCGACGCCACCTTCCTGTTTATCGCTGATGTCCATGCCTGCCGAATGGCGAACGGATTGAGCCCGCATTGCGAGCAGGAGGGCAAGACCGACGCTGCCTTGCTGCGCAACGTCGCCGCACTCAACGGCGTCGGTGACAGACAATGGCCGGCTGAAATCGAAGGCGTTGCCACCGGCCTGCGCTCGACGGGCAACATCGGCACGCCGCTCGGCCTCGTCGTCGGCGGCGACATCACCGATGACGGCGGCGGCCAGATCACCCAGCCCAGCGAGGGCACGCAGCTGCTTCAGTTCAGCCAGCGCTACCAGCAGGGCGTCGGCCCCGACCGTGTGCACATGCCCGTCTATGTCGGCCTCGGCAACCACGACCTCGACCAGAACGGCCCGCGCTCGCATGTCGACTGGTACCGCCGCGAAATGCGCGACTATGTCGAGGTCAACCACCGCCCCGGCGTGTTCTTCAAGCCGCCTGCGCCGGCGACCGACTACGACGTCGAGACCGACTGCTATTCATGGGATTGGGGCGGTCTGCATCTTGTCCAGACGCACCGTTTTGCCGGCGATACCGGCCACGGCGCCGCCAACAGCCTGCCATGGCTGAAGCAGGATCTGGCGACCTATGCCGGCGACGGCCGCCCGGTCATCCTGTTCCAGCATTATGGCTGGGATACTTTTTCGATCGAAAGATGGGACGCCGCCGAGAGAACCTTCGACGACAGCGGCACGGGTCCGCCGCATTGGTGGAGCGAAGTCGACAGGCAGGCGCTGCTGGCCGTGCTGAAAGGCTACAATGTCGTCGGCATCTTCCATGGCCACCAGCACGCAACGCCGATGATCTACCGCCGTGACGGGCTCGACTTGTTCAAACCGAAGGCCGCCTTCATGGGCGGCTTTGCCTTGGCGCGGGTGACCGGAAACAGCATGGATGTGGTGCTGGGCGAAGCCGCCGGAAATCATGGCGAGGTCACCTTCACCAATGCATACAGCAAAAGCCTGACTTTCTTACGGTAAGAGAGGGCGCAAAAAAGGCGGCCGAGCCGCCTTTTTCCTGGTTCGCGAAGGGGGCCAGTGTCAAAGCGCCTTCTTCACCTTGTCCTTCACGTCGCCGTAAGCCTTCTGCATCTTGCCGGTCGCCTTGTCGACGTCGCCTTCGGCCTCGGTGCGCCTGTTGCCGGTGGCCTTGCCGGCGGCCTGCTTGACCGAGCCCTTGGCTTGCTTGGCGACGCCTGCCACCTGATCCTTGTTCACCATCGCGCATCTCCTGGAGTTCGGGAGTTTTATTTGCGAGGCAAACGGTCAGGCACCGCTTCGGTTCCATGCATCGCCGGACAACCGGTTGCACCCGGCGCGGTAATGCGGCTAGGCTCTGCCCGGGGGGATTTCGATGCGTTTTCGCCTTGCCTGTGCCGTTGCGACGTCCATGCTTTTGGCAGGCTGCGTCGCCGATGATGTCGGGCCGATCAACGTCTTTACGCCCGAAGCCGGCAGGCCGTCGCCGGCTTTCATTCCAGATCCGGGCGACGACGGCTCGACTGTGCTCGGCCTCGCCTTCTCCGGTGGCGGCACCCGGGCCGCGGCCTTCTCCTACGGCGTTCTGCGGGCGCTGGACGACATCGTCATCGACGAGCAGCCGCGGCGGCGCACGCTGGTCGATGACATCAGGATGATTTCCGGTGCATCAGGCGGCGCGGTGACTGCCGCCTATTTCGGCTACAAGGGCGAGGACGGCTACCGCGACTTTCGCGAACGATTCCTGATCCAGAATGCTGAGGCCGACCTTCGAACAAGGTTGTCGCCGTTCAACCTTGTCCGCGCCTACTATGGCGGCGTCAATGACCGCAGCGGTTTTGCCAAATGGCTGAACGACAATCTCTTCGACGATGCGACATTCGAGGCGTTCGCCAAGCCGGACCGGCCCATCATCTGGATCAACGCGTCCGATATCTATAACCGCACGCCATTTCTGTTCAGCTACGACACTTTCGCGGCGCTTTGTAGCGATCTCGACAAGATGCGGTTGGCTGATGCGGTCGCGGCTTCCGCTGCCGTGCCGGTGGTCTTCGCGCCGATCGTGGTTTCCGCCACCAGCCCGGATTGCGGCTACCGCAGGCCGCAATGGTTGAGCCGGGCACTGGCCGATCACAATGCCTCGATCAGGCTCAAGGCCTATGCCAGCGCGCTCGATTCCTATCAAAACGCCGATCCCCTCGACTATGTGAAATTGCTGGACGGTGGTCTGACCGATAATCTCGGCGTCACCGGCTTTACCCTGGAGCGCTCCGCCGCCGGCACCCCCTATGGTCCGCTGTCGCCGGCCGCCGCTGTCCGGTTGAGGACGCTGCTTTTCATCGTTGCCGACGCCGGCGCCGACAACGACGTGAGCTGGGCCAAGTCTATCCACGGACCGCGGCTTAGCGAGTTGCTCGACGCCGTGACGAGCACCACCATGGCGGCCGCGGTGCGCGACGAAGCCGACGCACTGAAGCTGGCCGTCTCGCAATGGCGCGGTGAATTGGTCCGCTACCGCTGTGCTTTGCCGACCTCGACCGTGGCTGCCTATCGCGGCTCGACTGCCGGCTGGGATTGCCGCGATGTTGAACTCGTGGTCCAATATCTGTCCTTTGCCGACCTCGACCAGGCGACACAGGCCAAGCTGAACGCTGTCCCGACGCGGCTGAAATTGCCGGTCGATCAGGTCGACCTCACCATCGCGGCCGGTCGCGAGGCGCTGCTGGTCAATACGGATATCACCAAGGCGGTCGCCGCCATCCGCGCTCGCGCCGGCGTCACGCCGGGGGCACAATTGGCCGCGGCACAAGCAAACTGAGCCGCTGGGCTCGACACGGAGAGACCATCTTGGCTGAATTCACGCTCTTCATCGGCAACAAATGCTTCTCGTCCTGGTCACTGAGGCCATGGCTGGCGATGAAGCATCTGGAGATACCGTTCGAGGAAGGTTTTGTGCGCCTGCGCACGCCCGAGACCGCCGCCAATCTGGCCAGGATATCGCCGACCGGCCAGGTGCCGGTGCTGAACCATCGGCTGCCGAATGGCGAGATCCGGATCGTCTGGGAAACCCTTGCCATCCTTGAATATCTTGCCGACCTGTTTCCCGACAAGAAGCTCTGGCCGGCCGATATCGGCGCTCGCGCGCACGCCCGCTCGGCGGCGACAGAGATGCATTCCGGCTTTCGCGAGGTCCGCTATGGCTGGCCGATGAATTTGCGCCGGCCAAAAGGCCACAAGCCGCTCGACGCCGAAGGTGAGGCGCAACGGGCGCGCATCGAGGATCTGTGGCGGCAATGCCGGGAAAAATACGGCAAAGGCGGGCCGTTCCTGTTTGGCCATTTCACCGCGGCCGACGCCATGTACGCGCCGGTCGTCACCCGCTTCGACACCTATGGCGGCACGCTGGCGCCCGACACCCGCGCCTATGTCGATGCCGTGCTTTCGATGCCGGCGATGCGCCACTGGTATGCGGAGGCGGCGAAGGAGCCATGGCCGGAGCCCGGCCCCGACGAATGAGCCGAGCAACCGGCGAGCTGGTCTTCCACTTCGCGGCCCGCGGCCTATCTGAAGATCGGGCAGGGGCTTTGGAGACTTCACAATGACAGCTGTTTCTTCCGCACTGGCCGGCAAGGTCGCGCTTGTCACCGGCGCCTCGTCGGGCATCGGCGAGGCAACCGCTGTGGCGCTGGCGGCCGCCGGGGCAAAGGTGGCGATTGCCGCCCGCCGCGCCGATCGCCTCGAAGCGCTGGCCGCGCGTATCGAAAAGGCCGGCGGCACGGCACTCCGTATCGCGGCCGACGTCACCAGCAACGACGATGTCACCGCCATGGTCGACAAGGTTGTCGCCGAATGGGGCCGCCTCGACATCCTCGTCAACAATGCCGGGGTGATGCTTCTGTCGCCGGCCGCCGAGGCGGTGCTCGATGACTGGCGCCGCATGGTCGAGCTCAACCTGCTGGCGCTGATGGGTGTCACCAAAGCGGCGCTGCCGCATCTCAGGGCCGCCAAGGGTCACATCGTCAATGTCTCGTCGGTCGCCGGCCGCGTCGCCAATCCCGGCGCCAGCGGCTATGCCGCAACCAAGTTCGGCGTCGTCGGCTTTTCCGAATCGCTGCGCCGCGAAGTCTACTCCGACAAGGTTCGCGTCACCGTCATCGAACCCGGCCTGGTGCGCACCGAGCTCGGCGACCATATCACCAATCCGGCGGCGAAGACTGGGCTCGACCAGCGGCTCGCCGCCATGGAGGCGCTGGCCGCCGAGGACATCGCCGCGGCCATTCTCTACGCCGTGAGCCAGCCGGCGCACGTCAACGTCAACGAGATCGTCATCCGCCCGACCGACCAGGAACGGTGAATGACGTCGGATCGTTTCGTTAGACTTCGAATCCCGCCCGCAGGAAATCGCCACACTCCTCGACCAGCCGGGACGGGTCCCTCGCAAGGTAGACGCCGAAATCCGCCATCGGCGCCGGCGGCAGGTTGAAGCGTCCGTTGAGGCTTTGGCAGTCGGGCGGCAGTCCTTCCTGCAGCAGAAGGCCGATGCCAAGCCCGGCCCTCAGCGCCGAGATCAGCGTCGCGAAAGTCGACACGCGGCAGCCGATCTTCCAGCCGAGCCCGGCCTCGGCGAGCGAGGCCAGCATTCTGTCCTGCCAGGAGCAGGCGCCTTCGAAGATGACCAGCGGAAGCTCGACCTCGTCATCGATCTCGATCATGCGGCTTGCCGCCCAGACCAGCTGTCGTGACAGATGACCTCGCGGCGCCTTTGTGAAGCGCGCCGGATCGGCCATGACGATGTCGCATTTTCCTTCGCCCAGCGACTTGCTGAGATCGGCGCTGCTGGCCGATGTCAGCTCGATCTCCACGGAAGGATGCCGGCGGCGGAAGTCGGCAATGATCAGCGGCAGCCGTGTCACCGCCAAATCCTCGATGATGCCCAGCCGGACACGGCCGACCAGCCTGCGGCCTTCTATCTCGCGCCTGGCATCGTCGCCGATCGCGATGGCCTTGCGGGCGAAGGCGAGCAGGATCTCGCCGGCCTCGGTCAGCGTCACGCCGCGCGGCGAACGGCGCAGCAGCTCGGCGCCGACTTCACCCTCGAGGCGCTGAAGCTGCATGCTCACCGCCGCCTGGGTGCGGGCAAGTCGATCGGCCGCCCGGCTCACCGTTCCCGTATCGGCCACGGTGACGAAGGCACGCAGCAGCCTGACGTCGATATCTCCAGTCATAAGAATTCCTGATAGCTGTGTCAGCACTATCAGGCTATCCGAAAGCCCGATCTGAATTCAAGGTCCGCTCGCACGAACGAAAACAGGAGCAGCCACCTTGTCCTACAGAAGAAGATTTGAGGAGTTCGGTGTCGCCTGGCCGTCGCTCGAGCGGCCTGCTTTGCCGTTCTCGCCGACGGTTCGGGTCGCCGACATCGTCTATGTCTCCGGTCAGATTCCCGAGATCGCGCAGGAGATCGCCGCGATCGGCCAGGTCGGCAGAGAGATCGATCTGGCTGCTGCGCAGAACGCCGCCCGGCTCTGCGCGGCCAACATCGTCTATTGGCTGGACAAGGAACTGGACGGCAATCTTGACCGTGTCGTGAAATTCGCCAAGCTGACCGTCTATGTGAATGCGACGGCCGGCTTTTCGGCCTATTCGGAGGTCGGCAACGGAGCATCCGAATTTCTGCTCCATGTTTTCGGCGAGCGTGGCGAGCACGCCCGCTGCTCGCTCGGCATGGCCGGCTTGCCGGCCAATGTTCCGGTCGAAGCCGACGCTATCGTGCATGTCCGCTAGGGAAGTCGCTCGAAATAGCCAGTGAAACCAGCAGGAGGCTTGGCTTGATGGATGCAAATCTTGAGGGGCGGAGGGCGCTTGTTCTCGGCGGAGGCAAGGGCCTCGGTTTCGGCGTTGCCGAAGCGCTCGCGGCGAAAGGCGCCGAGATCATCCTGGTCGGACGAGGGGAGGCGACCCTGGATGTGGCGCGGCGCGCTATCGAGGCCGCCGGCCACATCTGCTCGACCTTCAGCGCCGACCTCTCCGACCACGACAGCGTCTCCCGGCTGATCCATGCCGTCGAGGACGAGCATCAGCGGATCGACATCGTCCTGCTCAATGGCGGCGGCCCGCCGCCCTTCGCGGCCAGCGTCTTCGATGCGAGCGTCTGGGAGAAGCAGTTCACCAGCATGGTGCTGAGCCAGATGCGCGTTGCCATTTCTTTCCTGCCAGGCATGCGGGCGCGGCGCTGGGGACGCATCATCGCCGTTTCCTCGACTTCCGTCCGCGAGCCGATCCCCGGCCTTACCGCCTCGAATGCGCTGCGTGCGTCGCTCGCCGGGTGGGCCAAGACGCTGGCCGGCGAAGTGGCGGCGGACGGCGTTACCGTCAACCTGTTGCTGCCTGGCCGTTTTGCGACGGACCGGACCAAACAGTTCGACGCCATGGACGCCGCCGACAGGGGTGTCGACGCTGCCGTGATCGCCGCCGAGAGTCAGGCCGATATCCCGGCAAAGCGCTACGGCACTCCCGCCGAATTCGGTGCGGTTGCAGCATTCCTGGCCAGCGACGCCGCCGCCTATATTACCGGCGTGGCTTTGCCGGTGGATGGCGGGCTCAGTCGCGGCATGGTGTGAGGAGCAGGGGGCGGCGGCGCGAATGGTCGCATCACACAGGAACGCCCCTCGTGCCTTTTATCTGCGCGGGGGGCGTCCTGGTGATCGTCCGCCTTTTCTCAAGATCGCTCTTTCGAGAACGGCGTTCGACACCGAAAAAATGCTCCGGCGCCAAAATGGTTCCCGGCTAAGTGGTTTTTTCGGCGGGCAATAGCCCGGTTTTCGCTGTCGTATTTGCCGCCGCCGCGCATCTCCACGAGTGTTGCAAATCAAAAAAATTGACACAGCGCGCAAAGAAGTCTACAAGAATTTTGTCGATGTTTGTTTGACCGACTTTTGTTATCCGCGTGCCGAGGCGCGCCTTTGACGAACTTCCCCATCAAAATCGAGACAAACGTTGTTGTGCATCCGCATGACGGCGAACGAATATTTGCCATGGAAAGGGTTCGTTATGAGCACAGGCACAGTTAAATGGTTCAACGCCACCAAGGGTTTTGGTTTTATTCAGCCTGACGACGGTTCTGCCGACGTTTTTGTCCACATCTCAGCCGTCGAGCGCGCCGGAATGCGCGACATCGTCGAGGGCCAGAAGCTTGGCTACGAGATGGTCCGCGACAACAAGTCGGGCAAGATGTCCGCCGACCAGTTGAAGGCGGCCTAAAACGGAATTCAGCCTCACCGGTGACCACGGATGTACTGGCACCGGTGAATGGCAAATTCCAGCACATGATCGCGGGGAGGTTAAGCCCCCGCTCATGCGCATGAGAAGAACGTTTCTTTGCGCGTCTCTCGGGATGCGCATGCGCTCTCATGGAAGGTCAGGCGGTGCCTGGCCTTTTTCATTTTTGCGCTTCGACCGCCGAAAGAGCGCTGCTCGACGGCCCGGACGTGCTAAGAGGCTGTTTCGAAATTCGCTCTGACGGCCATCAGACGGCCGTCAGAGTAGAATTCCAAACGGTCTCTGAGGACGTTCCAGCAATTTGAAACCGGCTGCCGTATTGCTTTGTGCGGGATCCTGGCCGAAAGACCAGTCTCGCCACTTTTCGGCGGCGCGCTCCGAACCGGGAGAAAGACCTTGACCGCAACTTCAAAAAGACCCCGCGACCAGGCCGAATCCATTTTTAGCAAGACGCGGACCCAGTCGATGTCGCTCGACCGCATCAATTCCGAACGGGATGCCGTCAGCCAGGCGCGCGAAGCCAAGACCGCGCGGCTGCGCGAACTGCGCCTGGAAAAGGAAGCCGACGACATGGCGGCAGCGCTCGCGGCCTCGCCGAAACGCGCGGGCAAACGCTGATGGCCACCAAACGCGTGCCTCAAAAGGCGATCGCCGCCGATTCGACCATCGCCGATGTCGTGGGTGAACTCGACAAGCCGGTCGAATATGTCCGGCGCGTGCTCGAAAAGCTCGAGCGCTGCCGGCGTGTCCACGGCGATGCCCAGGTGCGGCTCGGCGTGCGCGGCCGTGCCGAATGCCCCAATTATCTGATCGAATACGTCCGGGAAAACGCCAAGACGCACGAGCGCGTGACCTATCAGGACGCCGCCTACAGTGGCAGCACGCATCGCGAGCTGGCGCCCCGGCACATCGAGGAAGCCAGGAACTGGTCGCCCGAAGAAATGAACATCACGGCCGTTTCGGCGCTCATCGGCCGCCTTCGCAATCCGAATGCGCCATCATCGCGTTTCTCTGACGAGGATTGATATGGCAATCAAGTTTTCCGCCAAGGGCCAGCCAGCCGCGCCTGCTGCCGCCGTGAAGCCGGCCAAGCCGGCCGCCGCACCAAAAACCGGTGAAGCCGCCGAAGCGGGTACCGATCTGTTCAGGTCGCCGGCCGAAGCACCGCCGCGCAAGCCGAAGAAGAAATAGCACCCTTGCAGCAAAATGCCGGCCGGAAATCTGCGCCAAGGCTGCTTGCCCTGGCGGTCGCAGAGGATTTTTTGTCGCCACAAGAGGGCGCCGATCCGGTTGCCTTCGATTGCCAGACCTGTGGCGCCTGCTGCGCCTACTCGTCAAGATGGCCGCGCTTTTCAACCGAGGATGACGCGCAACTCGACCTTATCCCGCAAAAATACGTGGCTGCCGATGAAGCCGGCATGCGCTGCGACGGCGCGCGCTGTTCGGCACTGTGCGGCGAGGTCGGCAAGTCGACCGCCTGCGGCATCTACGAGATCCGTCCCGACGTCTGCCGCGCCTGCATGCCGGGCGATGACGACTGCCTGATGGCGCGCCTGGCTCACGGACTGCCGACGCTGTAATGACGGCCCTCGGGCTGGCGTCTCACTTTTGAAATTCGTCAGTCAGATGAGCGAAAGTCGCTGCGGTAGAGGCCGCGCGATCGTCCGGTCAACCGTTTGAATGCCTGCGAGAACGACGGCACCGACTCATATCCGACGGCGCACCCGATCTCGCCAATGTTCTGGTTCGTTTCCCGCAGAGCCTTGGCGGCAAGGTTCATCCGCCAGCGAGTCACATAGGACAGCGGCGGCTGTCCCACGAGTTGAGCGAAGCGACGCGCGAAGGTGGCCCGGGACTGTGCCGCGCCGCTGGCAAGGGAAGCGATAGTCCAGGGACCATCCGGCCGCTCGTGGATCAGGCGCAAAGCCTGCGCAATGCCTTTATCGCGTAAGGCGCCAAACCATCCGCCTGTTCCGAGAGGCTGATGTTCTATCCAGGCACGCAATAAGAAGATCAACGTGCTGTCGAGAAGACGTGGGGCGACAATGTCGTGACCGCCGAGATTGCTTTTTGCTTCGACCTGCAGAAGTTCCAGGGCAAGCCGCAGCGGCTCGCTGGTGTCGATCTGATCTCGGGTCAAATGGATCAGCGGTGGAAGCAGCGAAACCATCGGATATGGTCCGACGCCGTCGAGTGAATATCTCGCACAAAGAAGAGTTGTCGCGCCGCTCTCGCTTTTCGGTTCCAGTCCGCTCCGATTTGCGGAAAGGACGGCGGATATCGATGCCGTCGGTGCATCCGCCGGATTGCAAAGGGCATGCCCGATACCGCTCGCGACAAGGATGACGTCTCCCTCGCCTAAGCGGATCGGCTCCTTTTCACCGGCTAGCCGCAGCCAGCATTCGCCGTTCTGTATGACGTGGATGGCGGCATTCCTTGTCGGATCGACCGAAATACCCCATGGCCGATGCAGGGTCGCGCTGCCGATCATGGCGCTGCCAAATCTCAGCGAAGCAAGAACTTCGGACAAGGCATCCATGAGAACCATCCTCCGATGATGAATCGGACAACGATATTAGACGATTGGATAAGAATCTAGCGGAATGGCATATCGACCATCTCACAAGCGTGGCTGATTATGTTGGCAATGTCGGCCTGCGGACGCTCCTGTCCACAACAGGCGGAAGCAGCCACCTCACGGAGCAAAACATGCGTGACGAACCATCAAATCCAGTTACAGCCAAGAGTCATAATTCGCTCGAAACCAACAAGACGATCGTCCTGGACTTCATCGACAAAGCAGTAAACCAGGGCAACATCGAAGCTGCTTCGATGCATTTTGGCGAACGCTACATCCAACATAATCCGAACATTGCGGATGGTGCGGACGGCTTCAAAGCCTATCTGCAGCAGCTCAAACAGTCATTTCCCCTCGTGAGGGGAGAGGTGAAGCGGATTTTTGCCGAAGGGGATTTCGTCATCGTGCACATGCACGCAAAACGCGAACCCGAAGAGGAGGGCTTGGCCATCGTCGACATTTTCAGGCTGAACGAAAGTAAGCTCGTCGAACACTGGGAAGTTCGGCAACCCATCGCGGATAGCAAGCTGCACGCCAATAGCATGATCTGAATGCGGATAGGCTCTCAGGCTGGCTTGTGCCCGCACGTTTCGCTGATTACGCTGCCGGCGGCAGGGCCAGCACCGGGAGACCATCTGTGAGCATCGAATTCCTGTTGACGTCGCTGATTGTCGTGGCTTCGCCCGGCACTGGCGTTCTCTATACGCTGAGCGCCGGGCTTTCGCGTGGTGCGCGTGCCAGCATCATTGCCGCTTTCGGCTGCACGCTCGGCATCATTCCGCATATGGCGGCCGCCATCACCGGCCTCGCGGCTCTGCTGCACACCAGCGCCGTCGCCTTCGAGACGCTGAAATATCTCGGCGTCGCCTACCTGCTCTACATGGCCTGGAACACGCTGAAGGAGAAGGGCGGCCTGAGCGTCGACGAAAATGTCGCGCCGCGCTCGGCCGGCAAAGTGATCACTTCGGGCATCCTCATCAACATCCTCAATCCGAAGCTGTCGATCTTCTTCTTTGCCTTCCTGCCGCAATTCGTCAGCACCACCGAATCGCATGCGCTGTCGAAGATGCTGGAGCTCAGCAGCGTCTTCATGCTGCTCACCTTCGTGGTCTTTGTCGGCTACGGCATCTTCGCGGCGTCGATCCGCAGCCATGTCGTGTCGCGACCAAAGGTGCTGACCTGGATGCGCCGCACCTTCGCCGGAGCCTTTGTCATGCTCGGCGCCAAACTGGCGCTGGCGGACCGGTAGACAGCCTTATGCCTTCACGTAGCCCATGGCCTCGACAATCTGCCCGTCCGCCACACGCATCAGGTTGACGCCGCGCAGCGAATTGCCGTCGGCCATCCAGTAGCGCCAGCGGATCGTCGCCCGGTCGCCGGCGACGAAGGTTTCTTCGATGTCGAAGCGCATGCCGGGTCCGGTCGCGATCGCCGACCACAGTTCGACGCAGGCGCCCTTGCCGATGCGGCGGGCGCCGTCCGGGGCCGGCGTGGTGTTCTCGATCACGCAATCTTCCGCCACCAGATCGTCGAGCGCCGACGCGTCGTGGCGCTGGAAGACGTCGTTGTAGCGCCGCATGATCTCGGCCGTTTCGGCGGAGCGTTTTGCCGCGGCGATGTCGATGATGAGTTCCTGTGTCATTGGATATTCCTTCCCTTCAGTGATCAGCAACGGTTTCGACGAGGCGGGCCTTGAGCGTGATCGCCGCGACGCCGGCCAGCGCCCGCGACACGAGGCAGCTCTCCTTGGCCGTCTGCGCCAGCCGCTCGAAATCCCCGGCAGCCAGCCCGGCCACGCTTGCCTCCGTCTCCAACTCGATACGGGTGATCGTCGGTCCGGCCGCGGTGGCGCCGAGATGCGCTTTCGCGATTGTGTGAATGCGTGCGGGAGTATAACCTTCGCGGCCCAGGATGGCGCTCAGCGCCATCGAGAAGCAGCCGGCATGCGCCGCCGCGATCAATTCCTCCGGGTTGGTGCCGGGACCGTTCTCGAAACGCGACGGGAAGGAGTAGGCGCCTTCGAATACGCCGCTGCCTAGCCTCAGCCGGCCCGAACCTTCTTTCAACGATCCCTGCCATTGGGCCTCTGCTTCACGAATGGTCATTGTGTCTCTCCTTTGATTTGAGGGGGTCAATCAGATTTTGGGGGCGAACCAGTCAGGCGCCGTCGACGACCACTTTCCCGAAGACGTCGCCTTGCTGGAAATAACGGTAGGCGTCTTGGGCCTCGTCGAAGGCGAACACCTTGTCGATGACAGGCTTAAGCCGATGCACCGAGATGGCGCGCAGCATGGCTTCGAGGTTGGTGCGATTGCCGACGAAGAGGCGGCTGATGGTGGCGAGGCTGCGCTGGTAGACCGGGCCGGGGATCTGCACCGTCCCGCCTTTCGCATCCTGTATGGTGAGAAGCACGATGCGCCCGTAAAGCGCGCAGGCGATCATCGATTGCGCGAAGGTCGGCGGGCCGCCGGTCTCGACGACGAGGTCGATGCCACCGGTTTGCTCGCGCACAGCTGCACCCCATTCCGGCATGTCGGCCGTCGAGACGACGAGGTCGGCGCCCAGCGCCCGCAGCCGGTCCAGCTTCTCGCCGCGCGAGCTGACGGCCACGACCCGGCAGCCGAGCAGCTTGGCGAATTGCAGCGCAAACAGCGCGACGCCACCTGAACCGATGACCAGAACCCACTGCCCGGGCTTCGGCATCTCGGCCGCCGTCACGGCATTCCAAGCGGCCAGGCCGGCACAGGTCAGTGTCGCCGCTTGATGCCAGTCGAGATGATCGGGAAGCCACACCGCCCATTGCTCGTCGAGCACCGCGTATTCAGTCAGCATCCCGTCCAGCGTGCAGCCAAGCTGGTCGATCAGCCCGGCATTGATGCGGCCATCAATCCAGCGTGCAAAATAGCTGCCGGTGATGCGGTCGCCGGCGGCAAAGCGGGTGACGGCATCTCCGACGGCAACGACTTCCCCAGCACCGTCGCTCAGCGGGATAACGCCTTGGCGCGGCGTCAGCGGATAGGTGCCGTTGAGGATCATCGTATCGCGGCGGTTGAGCGATGTGGCGCGGACACGCACGACGATCTCGTGCGGCTTCGGCGTCGGCTGCGTCCCGTCGCGCATCACCAGGCACTTGGTCACGCCGGTTCCTTCAAGACGGTAACTACGCATTCGCCCCTCGCTGATATATAGACTGATCTACATATTATATAGACCGGTTGTCATATTCGAGGCAAGGCCTATAATGCTCATTCCTGACAGAGGTTGACATGGCGAACGACACCCGCACCCGTATACTCGAGACGACGGCGCTGCTGCTAAGGCAGCGCGGCTACCACGGCACGTCGCTCAACGACATATTGAGCGCCTCAGGCGCACCGAGAGGCTCGCTCTACTTCCACTTTCCGGGCGGCAAGGATCAGCTGGTCGTCGAGGTTACGCGCGATAGCGTCGCCGATGTGACGCAGAGGCTGGACGCCGCGCTCGCTGCCGAAAAAGATCCGGCGGTGGCGGTCCACCACATCTACCAATCGGTCGCGCGCATGCTGGAAGACAACCAGTTCACGCTCGGTTGCCCGATCGCGCCCGTGGTGTTGGATTCGCCGACCGACATGCCGGAGTTGGCTGAGTTGTGCCGGTCGGCCTTCGAGCAATGGATAGGCCTGCTCAGGGCGGCCTTCGTCAGGGCAGGGGTGCCCGAGCGCCGCGCGCACGCGCTGGCGCTGCTGGTCGAATCATCGCTGGAAGGGCTGATGGTGATCGCACGCGCGACCCGCGACCGCGCCCCGGTGCTGGCGGTAGCCGATGAGGTCGCGGCGCTGATTGAGGGGGCATTGCCGGCGAAAGAGATCGCAGTCACGGCGCATTGACGTTTCGCGCTTCCACGGCATCGAGGCCAGCGCGGAGCCCTGCCGAAGGGCCGACGCTCCAGCTCTGCAATTCACGTTCTGCGCCGACGCCGAAGAAACGGTCAGGGGTATGCTTCCGCTTGCTTTGGAATCGGACCGCCTCTCATCCTCCGTCCCATCAACGAAAAAGGGCGACCTCTCGGCCGCCCTTTCCGTACATGAAGGCTGATGGGTTGGATTAGAAATCCATACCGCCCATGCCGCCCATGCCGCCGCCGCCCATGCCGCCAGGCATGCCGCCGCCAGCCGACTCCTTCTTCGGAGCCTCCGCAATCATGGCTTCGGTGGTGACCAGCAGGCCGGCGACCGAGGCCGCGTCCTGCAGAGCCGTGCGCACAACCTTGACCGGATCGACGATACCCATGGCGATCATGTCGCCATATTCGCCGGTCTGGGCGTTGTAGCCGAAGGTCGCGCCCTTGTTCTCAAGGATCTTGCCGGCAACGATCGATGCTTCCGCACCGGCGTTGGCCGCGATCTGACGGGCCGGAGCCTGCAGCGCGCGACGCACGATGCTGATGCCGGCGGTCTGGTCGGAGTTGGCGCCGGTTGCCTTGATGCTCAGCGAAGCGCGCAGCAGTGCGACGCCGCCGCCGGGAACGATGCCTTCTTCGACGGCCGCACGGGTCGCGTTGAGGGCGTCATCGACGCGGTCCTTCTTTTCCTTGACTTCCACTTCGGTCGCACCGCCGACGCGGATGACGGCAACGCCGCCCGCCAGCTTGGCGAGACGTTCCTGCAGCTTCTCCTTGTCGTAGTCCGAGGTGGTCTCCTCGATCTGCTGCTTGATCTGGGCGACGCGGCCCTGGATCTCGGCCTTCTTGCCGGCGCCGTCGACGATGGTGGTGTTCTCCTTGGAGATCGACACCTTCTTGGCGCGGCCGAGCATGTTCAGGCCGACATTCTCGAGCTTGATGCCGAGGTCTTCGGAGATGACCTGGCCACCGGTGAGGATAGCGATGTCTTCCAGCATGGCCTTGCGGCGATCACCGAAGCCAGGCGCCTTGACGGCGGCGATCTTCAGGCCGCCACGCAGCTTGTTGACGACGAGCGTGGCCAAGGCCTCGCCCTCGACGTCTTCCGAAATGATGACCAGCGGCTTCGAGGTCTGCACGACAGCCTCGAGGATCGGCAGCATGGCCTGCAGGTTGGAGAGCTTCTTCTCGTGGAGAAGAATGTAGGCGTCTTCCAGATCCGCAACCATCTTCTCGGCGTTGGTGACGAAGTAGGGCGAGAGATAACCGCGGTCGAACTGCATGCCTTCGACGACTTCGAGCTCGGTCTCGGCGGTCTTGGCTTCCTCGACGGTGATGACGCCCTCATTGCCGACCTTCTGCATCGCTTCCGCGATCATCGAGCCGACCGAAACGTCGCCATTGCCGGCGATGGTGCCGACCTGGGCAACCTCTTCCGAGGTCTTGATCTTCTTGGCGTTCTTGATCAGCGTCGCGACGACGTCGGCGACGGCGAGGTCGATGCCGCGCTTGAGGTCCATCGGGTTCATGCCGGCGGCAACCGCCTTGTGGCCTTCCTGGACGATCGACTGTGCCAGAACGGTCGCGGTCGTGGTGCCGTCGCCGGCGATGTCGTTGGTCTTCGAAGCAACTTCGCGGACCATCTGCGCGCCCATGTTCTCGAACTTGTCTTCAAGCTCGATTTCCTTGGCGACGGTGACGCCGTCCTTGGTAATGCGCGGTGCGCCGAACGACTTGTCGATGACGACGTTGCGGCCCTTGGGGCCGAGCGTGACCTTCACCGCGTCGGCGAGGATGTTGACGCCGCGCAGCATGCGCTCACGAGCGTCGCGGGAGAATTTTACGTCTTTGGCAGCCATTTTTAGCTCCTGGCAGGGGCTTGGATTGAGCCCGAAGATTTAAATGAGGGTGAGGCCGATATTCAGCCGATGATGCCCATAATGTCGGCTTCCTTCATGATCAGAAGGTCTTCGCCATTGAGCTTGACTTCGGTGCCCGACCACTTGCCGAACAGGATGCGGTCGCCGGCCTTGACGTCCAGCGGGACGAGCTTGCCGGCTTCGTCACGGGCGCCGGAACCGACGGCGATGATCTCGCCTTCCTGCGGCTTTTCCTTCGCCGTGTCGGGGATGATGATCCCGCCCGCGGTCTTGGATTCGGATTCGACCCGACGAACGACCACGCGGTCATGAAGCGGGCGGAACTTCGACTTTGCCATTTTTTATTCCTCGATGAGAATGGTGAGAACAGTTCCTCCGTCCGGCGGCGCCGGACATGGTTAGCACTCATCTTGGGGGAGTGCTAACGTGGCGCTGAAATAGTCTGGCAACTCGCGCGAGTCAAGGCGCCCGGTGAGCATCATCAGAACAATTGCTTCAAACGGATGCTTCAAACAGATACTTGACCAAGTCAACTAAATGGCTGATCTTACCGGCAGGAGGATGCCATGACCATTCATCATCACCCAGGCAAGGAGCGGATCGACGCGGTGCGAGCCTTCAACCGCTTCTATACCCGCCAGATCGGGCTGCTCGACGAAGGGCTGCTGAAAAGCACCTTCTCGCTGACCGAGGCGCGGGTGCTCTATGAACTGGCGCATCGCGATGGCCTGACCGCCACGGACCTTGGGCGCGATCTCGGCCTCGATCCCGGTTATCTCAGCCGGCTGCTGAAGAAATTCGAGGAACGTCATCTGGTCGAGCGCGCCACGATCGAGGCGGATGCAAGGCGTTCGTCGATCGCCCTGACCAAGGCCGGGCGGCAGGCTTTCGCGCCGCTGAACCAGGGCTCGCACGACCAGGTCGCGGCATTGCTCGACCGGCTTTCGGTTCCCGAACAGGACAGGCTGGTCAAGGCCATGCAGACGGTGCAGCGTCTGCTGGGCGCGACCGCCGAACCCAACATTCCCTACACGCTGCGGCCTCTGCAGGTCGGCCACATCGGCTGGATCATCCATCGCCAGGGCCTGCTCTACGCGCAGGAATATGGCTGGGACGAAACCTATGAGGCGCTGGTCGCTGAAATCCTCGGCACATTCGTCAAATCCTTCGATCCGAAATGGGAACGCAGCTGGATCGCCGAGCGGGAAGGCGAGGTCGTCGGCTCCGTCTTCGTCGTGCGCCAGTCGGACGCGGTGGCGAAATTGCGCCTGCTCTACGTCGAGCCCTCGGCGCGAGGTCTCGGCATCGGCAAGCGGCTGGTCGAGGAATGTATCGGCTTTTGCCGCGCCACGGGTTACAGGACACTGACGCTGTGGACCAACGACGTGCTCGCCGCCGCCCGCCACATCTATGAGTCTGTGGGCTTTAAATTGACCAACGAGGAGTGCCACCATTCCTTCGGCAGGGATCTGGTCGGCCAGAACTGGAACCTGGAACTGTAGCAGCGCTTCCGGCGCTTCGGCGTCGGCCTGCCGTGCCTCACCCTTTGATCGGTATCCAGATTTCCAGCCCGCCATTGCCGCTGCGCGGATCAAATTCGGGGCCGTAGCGCTCGAATTCCGGCGCATCGGCGATCTCGTGCCCAGAGGCTGGCAGCCATTTGTTCCAGATCGTGTTGACCGTGCGGCGGATGGTCGAGATATGGTCACGATGGGCGAACACGGCGTATTTCTGCGCCGGCACGCGCACACGCCAAAACTCCCTCGGCAGGTCCGAAAAATCGGACACTTCGACGCCAGCGATGTAGTCGAAATTGCCGGCGTCGTCGCCGTTGACGCAGACGCCATAGGCGACGTCGCCGATCTCGCCAGGAATGTTGCCAATATAGGGGCCGAACCGCTGCCACTGCATCGGGATGCCGGCGCTGGTTTCGCAGCTGTAGCGCTCGCCGAGACCGGCGATGAGAAACGGCCGGCTGGTCTCAAAACGCGGTGGTTCGAGAGTGGCGAGAAAGGACTGGTCCATCAGGATCGGCTCCACAAGATCGAGGTTGTCGAGCGAGCCTTGTGCGCGTACCAGTTCCGGCGTGGTGCCGAACTGGTCGCGGAAGGCGCGGGTGAAGGCCTCATGCGAGGCATAGCCGGCGTCGAGCGCGACCGAGAGGATGTCGGGTGCGCCGGCGCCAAGCTTGCGCGCCGCTTCGGTCAGTCGGCGAGAACGGACGTAGCTCATCACCGAACGGCCGGTAGCCGCGCCGAAAGCCCGCGTCACATGAAAGCGCGACACCCCGCTGCTCGTGGCGACATCGTCCAGCGAGACTGCTTCGGGCAGATGGCTTTCGACGAACCACAGCGCCTTCTCGGTCGGATTCATTTGGCACCTCGCATTGGCCCAGTCTCCGCATTGGCCCAGTCTTTACATGGCCCAGTCTTTACATTGGCCATGTCTTATATTGGCAAGATTATGGTGCCGCTTCCTGGCGGAGGCAGTTTGATCGAAATTGCGCACTGCGCAAATCGAGAGCGACGGTCGTCGGCAAGTCGCAGGCGTCGCGCGAAAAGGCTTGACAGGAAGCGGGCAAACGTCCTTTTAAATGTAATGTTATTACATCACGAGGTCTATACGGCTCCTTCTGACAAGACTTATTGCGCTGTGATTGGCGGAAAACTAGGGTGGCTGACTGATGGTCCCCGAGTCGAAAGGCAAGGGGTGAAAAGGGAACACGGTGAGATCTTCGGATCGAGGCCGTGGCTGCCCCCGCAACTGTAAGCGGTTAGCAAAATCCGAAGTGCCACTGGCCGGCAAGGCTGGGAAGGCAGGATGGCGCAAAGACCCGCGAGCCAGGAGACCTGCCATCAGCATGAGTTGACCGGACGGGGTGTGCCGGGAGGAGACGTGGACATCGGTCTTGTCGGCCGGTCCGTCCAGCTTCCTTCCGTCGCCATTGAGAAAGTGACGGTAAGTTGGACGCCTCCCAGCCTCTTCTTGAAGCGTGTGAACTGAGCGCGACGACGAATGCCCGGTGCCTGGTCAGCGCGGTGAGCCTTTCGATAGCGCCGGGCGACCGCCTCGCCATCATCGGCCCCAACGGCGCCGGCAAGACGACGCTGCTGCGCATGCTATGCGGTACGCTGCGGCCAAGCGCGGGAGATGTGAGATTTTCCGGACGCCGGCTGGAGAGGTTTTCGGCCGCCGAGCGGGCACTGCACATGGCGGTCGTTGGCCAGACCGACCAGCCTGATCCGCGGCTTGCCGTGATCGACTACGTCGAGCTTGGGCGCGTCCCGCATGCCGGCTTGCGACGGAGGAGCGAGCAACGCGACATCGTCATTGAAGCACTTCGCAGAACCGGCCTGCTGCCGCTGCTCGGCCGCACGATCGGCTCGCTATCCGGTGGCGAGCGGCAACGCGCCCAGTTGGCGCGCGCCATCGCCCAGGAGCCCAAAATCCTGTTCCTCGATGAACCGACCAATCATCTCGATCCGCGCGCCCGCAGCGACCTTCTCGAACTCGTATCGCAGTTTGGCATGACCGTCGTGGCGGTGCTTCATGATCTGTCGCTTGTCACGCCATTTGCCACCAGGGTCGCGGTGATGAACGAGGCCCGCCTGCAGGCACTTGCCAGTCCGCGCGAGGCGCTGACCAAGAAGTTGATCCGCGAGATTTTCGGCGTTGACGTGCTTTGGCTGCGCCATCCCACCGAAGACCGCGAACTCACGGTCTTCGACGTTCCGAACCGCGCCTCTTCACATCCCGATTTGACCAAGGAGCAACATCCGTGAAACGCCTCGTACTGTCTTTTGCCTCCCTCCTACTTGCCCAGACCGCCTTCGTTTTCCGGTAACCGTTGATAGCTGCGGCACGCCGCTGACGTTCGACGCCGCGCCGAAGCGCGCCGTCATCCAAGATCTGAACATGGCGGAGATGGCCTTCGCGCTGGGGCTGCAACCATCGATCGTCGGCCTGACCGGCATCACCGGATGGTATAAGGTCGGTCCGGAATTCAAGGCCGAGCAGGGCGCGATCCCGGAACTCGCGCCGAAATACCCGACCCTCGAAAACCTCGTCGCCGTCGAGCCCGATTTCTTCTTCGCCGGCTGGTATTACGGCATGAAGCCTGGCGGCGAGGTGACGCCCGATACGCTGGCCCCGCACGGTATCAAGACGCTGGTGCTGACGGAAAGTTGCGTCCATCTCGACCAGAACCGCCCCGCAGCCTCGATGGACCTGCTCTATGGTGATGTCGAAAAGCTGGGCAAGATTTTTGGCAAGGAGGCGGAGGCGGGAAAGCTTGTTTCGAACTGGAAGGCGCAGCTCGCCGATATCACGGCAAAGATCGGCGACCGCACGGGAACGCGTGTGTTTCTTTACGACTCCGGCGAAGACAAACCCTTCACATCAGGCAAGTTCGCGATCCCCAGCGCCATGATCGCCGCAGCCGGCGGCGACAACATCATGGCCGACATGCCGACGAGCTGGGGCAATACGGATTGGGAGACGGTGGCGGCCCGCAATCCGCAATTTCTTATCCTGCTCGACTACCAGGACGGCGGCTACAGAAAACTGCTCGATTTCCTGAAAGCTCATCCGGCGATGAAGGAGACTGAGGCGGTCAAAAATGAGCACTTCATTGCGCTGCGCTATGCCGAACTGACGCCTGGGCCTGCCAACATCGAGGCGATCGGCAAGATCGCCAGGGCGATGCACCCGGAAGCTTTCTGAGCTTGCGCCAGAGAGCGTTCGAATTGGCGATGACAGCAGGAGCAGCAGCGATTGCCGCTCTTGCTCTGCTGTCGATTGCCTATGGATCGACGGTCATCGCGTTGAGCGACGTGATTGCTGCGCTCGGACATGCCGCCGGGCTGGACGGAGACATCGTGTCCGGTCCGGCCGGCAAGATCCCGATTGCCAAGATCGTCCTCGATCTTAGGCTACCGCGCACGATTATGGCCATCTGTGTCGGCGCCGGGCTGGGCGTCATCGGCGCGCTGCTGCAGACGGTAACGCGCAACGACCTCGCAGATCCGTTCTTGTTCGGCCTGTCGTCCGGAGCCGCGGCCGGCGCGGTTTCCGTCATCACCATTTTTGGCGACCATTTCGGTATCTGGACGTTGCCGGTCGCGGCCTTCACGGGCGGCGTATTGGCCGCCGGCATCGTGCTTTTGCTGGTTTCGCGGGTGAGGGGGCAAGGCCCCGAACGGCTGATCCTCGCCGGGCTTGCCGTCTCGTTCATGTTCACTGCCTTGACTAACTATCTCGTCTTTGCCGGAGACCAGCGCGCCGCTCACTCGGTGTTGTTCTGGACGATGGGCGGGCTCGGGCTGGCCCGTTGGGACAATATCGAGCTGGCTGCTCTGGGCGCAGGCACCATCCTTGTTTATGGACTTTGGAACCACCGCCGGCTCGACGCTTTCCTGGCCGGCGAGAATGCCGCTGAAAGCCTCGGCGTCCCGGTTGCGCGGATGCGCAGGATGACATTTCTCGTCGCCGCTTTCTCGACGGCGATCCTTGTCTCGGTCGCAGGCGTCATAGGTTTCGTTGGCTTGATGATCCCACATCTGTCCAGGACCCTGGCCGGCCCGCTTCATCTGCGCCTGATTGCAAGCTGCGCCCTCTTCGGAGCGGTGCTGTTGCTGGCAAGCGACCTTCTCGCGCGCACGCTGCTGCCGCCGCAGGAACTGCCGATCGGCATCATCACCAGTTCGGTCGGCGCTTTCTTCGTGGTCACGATGCTCATTCGCAATCGCTCATGATGTGACTGCCATGCACATTTGCCGCCTTCTGGCACAATCCGGGTTCCTTGAATTATGAGCACGCTTATTATATATGTCGCTCATGGTTTCCGACGGCATCGACAGATTGGGCTTTTTGATCCACGACGTGCAGCGCCTGATGCGCAAGCGCTTCGAGGCGCGCGCCAGTGGTTTCGGCCTTTCTTCGGCGCAATGGCGGCTTCTGGTCCGTGTCGCCAAGGAGGCGGGTGTCGCGCAGGCGCGGCTTGCCGAGCTTCTCGAAATCGAGCCGATCAGCGTCTCGCGCCTTGTCGATCGCATGGAGGAGGGCGGCTGGATCGAGCGCCGTCCCGACGCAACCGACAGACGAGTGCGCATGATTTTCCCGACCGCCAAGGCGAACGCAGCCTACGCCCACGTCAAGAGCCTTGCCGCCGAGGTGTATGAGGAATCGCTCGTTGGCGTTTCGCCGGAAGATCGCCGCGTCCTGGTCAAGGCGCTGGAGACAATGGTGCAGAATCTTGCGGATGGTGAGACGCCGCCCTCGGAAAAAGTGAAGAATACGGAAGGCGCAGCAGCATGAACGCGGTAGCCAAAGTAGATAAGAATGCGGCCAAGCTGGAGATGGAAGCTCCCGCGAAGCCGGCGGCAGCTCCGGTAACGGCCGCTGCGCAGGTAGCTCCGGCGCCAGTGGCGCCGAAGAAGAAGCGTCGTGCCGGCCGCTTCCTTTTGATGTTTGTGCTGCCCGCTGCGTTGATCGCCGGCGGCAGCTATGTCTGGGTGACCGGCGGCCGCTATCAGGAGACCGAGAACGCCAATCTGCAGCAGGCCAAGGTGTCGATAGCCGCCGATACGGCGGGCCGCATCGTTCAGGTCGATATTTTCGACAACCAGTCTGTCAAGCAGGGCGACGTGTTGTTCGCCATTGATCCCGAGCCCTACCGGATCGCATTGGCCCAGGCCGATGCGGCGGTGGCCGGCGCGCGGCTCAATGTCGAGCAGCTGCGTGCGGCCTACAGCCAGGCGCTGGCGCAAGAGAAGTCCGACGAAAGCCAGGTCCAGTACGCGCAGTCGCAGTATGACCGCGCCGCCGACCTTGCCCGCAAGGGCATCAACGCCAAGTCGTCGCTGGACGAGGCCAAGAACGACCTCGACAAGGCCAAGCAGCAGCTGGCCGTGGCCCAGCAAGGGATCGTCAGCGCCAAGGCGGCACTTGGCGGCAATCCCGACATCGAGACCGACAAGCATCCGACAGTGGTGGCGGCGCTCGCTGCACGCAACAAGGCGGCCTACGATCTGGTCCAGACAACAGTCAAAGCGCCTGCCGACGGCATCATCAGCCAGGCCGCTTCGTTCAAGGTCGGCCAGTATGTCGGCTCGGGCACGCCGCTGTTTTCGCTGGTCGAGACCGGCGATACCTGGGTCGACGCCAATTTCAAGGAAACGCAGCTCACCAACATGAATCCGGGCCAAAAGGCCGAAATCGTGGTCGACACCTATCCGGGCAAGACGTTCGAAGCCACCGTCAAGGCGATTGGCGCCGGCACCGGGGCCGAGTTCTCGCTGCTGCCCGCGCAGAACGCCACCGGCAACTGGGTCAAGGTCACGCAGCGCATTCCGGTCCGCCTGGAGTTGACCGACGCCGACTCCAAGATGGCGCTGCGCACCGGCATGAGCGCGACCGTCACGGTGGACACCGGCGTTTCCCGCGGGCTGCCGGGCATTTTCCGCCGCGCCACGGCAGGCGAGGCCAAGTAAAGAGGCCTGACAGCGGCCGCATGGCAAACAGCGAGATGGATGCAGGTGACAGGATTGGTCCGAGGGAGGCGCAGGAAGAGTTGAATGCGTAGACGGGCTGCGCTGCGGCCTGGCTAAACCAGACAACGTTGCGCAGGATCTTCGGTCCTCAGGTTTCCGGGCGGCAGGCGCCCGCTTTGTCGAGACGCTCAGTCGATGTAACCCCCACATCGATGCTCGCGTCCCACCGCGATGAGGGTCTCTCTGCAGCGAGGGCCTCGCCGTCCGGAAACCTAATGTACACGTTTTTGTTACCTGCTGGAAGTTTTACGTCATGAGCACCCCAGAACCCTTTCGCGAAGTACCGCACCGCGGCCTGATCACAGTTGCGCTCATGCTGGCGACGATCATGCAGGCGCTCGACACGACGATCGCCAACGTCGCGCTGCCGACCATGACCGGCGATCTCGGCGCCTCCCCCGACAACATCAACTGGGTGCTGACCTCCTACATCGTTGCCGCCGCGATCATGACGCCGGTGACCGGCTGGCTTGCCGACCGCTTCGGTCGCAAGGAGCTGTTCCTGACGGCGGTGGTCGGCTTCACCGTCTTCTCCATGCTGTGCGGCATAGCCTGGAGCCTGGAGACCATCGTTCTCTTCCGGCTGATGCAAGGCGTCTTCGGCGCGGCCATCGTGCCGCTGTCGCAGACCTTCCTGCTCGACATCAACCCTAGGGAACGCCACGGCCAGGCCATGGCCATCTGGGGCGCCGGCATCATGCTGGGACCGATCCTTGGCCCGACGCTGGGTGGCTGGCTGACCGAGAATTTCAACTGGCGCTGGGTGTTCTTCATCAACCTGCCGGTCGGCATCATCGCCTTCCTCGGCATGGCCGCATATCTCCCCAGCGTGGCCCGGCGGGTGCGCAGCTTCGATTTCTTCGGCTTCGCCATGCTCTCGCTCGGTGTCGGCGCGCTGCAACTGATGCTCGATCGTGGCGGTGAGGTCGACTGGTTTTCCTCGATCGAGATATGGATCGAGCTTGGTCTTTCCATCACCGGCTTCTGGGTATTCACCATTCACACGTTGACGGCGGAGCACCCCTTTATCGACCCGAAGATCTTCCTCGATCGCAATTTCGTCACCGGGCTGGCGTTCATCTTTGTCATGGGCGTGCTCATTTTGGCGAGCATGTCGCTGCTGCCGCCAATGCTGTCGACCATCTTCGGCTATCCGACCCTCACCATCGGCATCGTCCTGGGGCCACGCGGTGTCGGCACGATGATCGCGATGCTGTTCGTCGGGCGGATCATGCACAGGATCGATGCCAGGATCCTCGTCGTCATCGGCTTCCTGCTGACCGCGCAATCGCTCTATACGATGTCCAGCTTCTCGCCGCAGATGGACAACTGGCTTATCCTCAGCTCCGGCGTCATCCAGGGCCTTGGAATGGGAATGGTGTTCGTGCCGCTGTCCACCGTGGCCTTCGCCACGCTCGACGCACGCTTCCGCACCGATGCCACGGCGTTGTTCAGCCTGGTGCGCAATCTTGGCTCGTCGATCGGCGTGTCGGTGGTGACGGTTCTGCTGGTACGCAACACGCAGATCAACCACGCTGAGCTCTCGGCCTATATCAATCCGTTCAATCCCAACCTCTGGGCGGCGTCGCCGGCAGCGGCGGGCGGCGATCCGACGGCGCTGTCGCTGATGGATGGCATGGTCAATATCCAGGCGATGATGGTCTCCTACGTCAATGACTTCAAGCTGCTGATGATGATGACACTGCTTGCCGTCCCGTTTGTTTTCCTGCTGCGCAAGCCAAAGGCTGCGCCGCCCGCCGGTGGAGCGCCTGCCGCGCATATGGACTAAGTCTCACGGCTCCGGCAACCGCGACCGACTCACGGCTTCCGTTGCCTGTGCCGGTCGCGTCGGCGTTGAGCCGGTTCACCTGCCATTAGTATATCCCGACCAATATGCACTCGCTTTTGGGTTGAAGGCGAGCCTCCTTTGCTTGCCTCAAGCATCAGCGGGAGGAACTGTATTTGGCCACGAAATCATCCAGGCAAACCGCCGAAGTGCCCGAATCCGCCAATTTGACGACGCTGGCACAACTGGCGACTGCCTCATATGAGGCGCTCGAGCGCGAGCTTCGCGCCACGATTGCAGCGCTTCAAGACCAGGCACTGCGGTTCCAGACCGCGATCGAGAACATCTCGCAAGGCATCTGCTTTTTTGACGCCGATGAACGGCTGATCCTGTGCAACCGGCGCTATGCGGAAATCTATCGCCTTGCGCCGGAGCAATTGCAGCCGGGGGCGGCGCTGCGCGAAATCGTCGAGCGGCGCGTCGCTGTCGGGACCTCGGCAATGAATGCGGACGCCTATCTGGCGTTGGCCCGGGCAGTCAATTCGGGCACTGCTTCGGGGAACTGGACAGCCGAGCTCGCCGATGGCCGGACAATTCAGGTCTGCCATCAACCGATGCCTGACGGCGGCTGGGTGGCCACGCACGAGGACATCAGCGAGCTCAGCGCCAACCGCTTGGTTGTCGACGAGCGTATCTCCTTGCAGACGCTGATCGACCTGGTGCCTGACTACATGTGGGTGAAGGACACCGAAAGCCGCTTCGTCGTCGCCAACCGAGCCATTGCGTCCGACAGCGGTCGAGACAGCACGAGCGACATGATCGGCCTGAGCGACTTCGACCTTCACGCGCCGGATCTTGCGCAGAAATTTCGCTTCGTCGAGCAGCAACTGATGCGCGACGGACAACCGATGATCGACGAGGAGGAGTTCGTCGTCGATGCGTCAGGCACCGGCAAATGGTTCCTGTCTACGAAACTGCCGTTGCGCAACGTTCAAAACAACATTTTCGGCCTCGTCGGCATTGCCCGCGACATCACTGCGCGCAAGCAGGCCGAAATCCTTCGCGATGGGCAGGCGCATATCCTCGAGATGATCGCAAAGAGCGCTCCCCTCGAAGACGTGCTCGAGCGGCTCATGCGTCTGGTCGAGTCCCAACTGGCGGGGATATTCGGTTCGGTCTTGCTGCTCGACAAGGATGGCAGCCACTTGCGCCACGCCGCCGCGCCGAGCCTGGCGAAAGACTACACCGACGCCGTCGACGGCGCCGCGGTCGGCCCTCGGGCGGGGTCTTGCGGAACGGCGGTCTATCGGCACGAGCCGGCGATTGTCGCTGACATCATGCAGGATCCGCTTTGGCAGGATTATCGCGAACTCGCGCGGCCGCACGGTTTGCGTTCGTGCTGGTCGACCCCGATCCTGTCGCATCAGGGCGCGGTGCTTGGCGTCTTTGCGATGTATTCGATGACGGTGCGCGAACCGACCGAGGCCGAGACCCGCCTGATCGATTTCACCACGCGCATCGCCGGGATCGCCATCGAACGCAAACAGGCTGAAGACCGGATCCACTTCATGGCCAATCATGACGTGCTGACCGGGCTTCCCAATCGCGCCTTGCTCGAGGATCGGCTTTCGCAGGCGGTCCTGTACGCCCAGCGATACGATCGCTGGGTGACGGTGGTGTTCATCGATCTGGACAATTTCAAATTTGTCAACGACACGCTCGGCCACAATGCCGGAGACGAGCTTCTGAAGATCGTCGCAAGTCGCATGGTCGACTGCGTGAGGGCAACCGATACCGTCGTGCGGCTTGGCGGCGACGAATTCGTCATCGTGCTTTTCGACCAGCCGGCGAACGTCGATCTCGTTTCCGAGACCTTGCAAAAGCTCAGGTCGGCACTCGCCGAACCGGTTCGGCTCGGAGCGCATCTTGTGCGGGCGACGGCCAGCATAGGCATTGCCAACTATCCGAAGGATGGGACTGATCCCGATACGCTGCTGGCAAATGCCGATGCGGCCATGTATCGCGCCAAGGAGTTCGGCCGCGACAATTTCCAGTTTTACGCTCCGGAGTTCAATACCCGGGCGCATGAAAAATTCGTGCTTCAGGAAGAGTTGCGAAACGCCTTGGCGCGTTCGGAATTCACTCTGCTCTACCAACCGCAAGTGGACCTTCGGTCAGGTCGGATTTTTGCGGTCGAGGCGCTGATACGCTGGAACCATCCAACGCTTGGCACGATAATGCCGACGATGTTCATCCCGACCGCCGAGGAGACAGGTCTGATCGTACCGATCGGCGACTGGGTTCTGCATGAGGCGTGCCGGCAGAACAAAGCCTGGCAAGACGCCGGGCTGCCGCCCTTGACCGTTTGCGTGAATGTGTCGGCGCGGCAATTCAGGGAGCGCAACCTGATCGATCGCATCGTCAGCGCGCTGAAGGACAGCGGCCTGGAGGCCAGGTATCTCGAGCTGGAGGTGACCGAGAGCCTTATCATGCAGGATATCGAGCTCGCCGTCGCGACCATGAACGCCCTGCAAAGCCTGGGTGTCCAGATCTCGATCGATGATTTCGGCACAGGCTATTCCAGCCTCAGCGCACTCAAAACCTTTCCCGTGGCGCGGCTGAAGATCGACAAGTCCTTCATCAAGGACCTCGCCGCCGACGAGAACGACCAGGCTGTGGCCACCGCGGTGATTTCATTGGGGCAAAATCTCAACCTGAGGGTCATCGCCGAGGGCGTTGAGACAGATGATCAGGTGGCCTTCCTGCGCAGGAACAATTGCGACGAAATGCAAGGCTATCATTTCAGCAGACCGGTTTGTGCGCAGGACATCGAGGAGTTGCTCGGCGGCCGCAAAGACTGACGGCTCGATCATCCGGCACGGACTCCGCCGACCAAAGGCGAAACCGTGCTATCTTCCGAGCACAAGGCACCAGTAGCGAAGCGTGTTGTCGCGGCCGTCGCGTACATAGGCGAGGCCGAAGCGGGTGAAGCGCGGGTCTAGCATGTTGCGGCGGTGGCCTGGCGAATGCACCCAGATATCGAACAGCTTCTGCTGGTCGAAGCGGCCTTCGGCGATGTTCTCGGCGGCGGCGCCGGCAATGCCATTGTCTTTGACGCGCGAGGCAAAGTCCTTGCCCCAGCCGGTGGTGTGATTCATGCGGCCGCGGCGCGCCATGTAGCCGGCCTGCTGCAAGGCCGCCTGTTCGAGACGAGGATCGGCGACAAGCGGTCCAAGACCGGCTGAGGCCCGAATGCCGCTCAGGGTGCCGGCCGCGGAAGCAGAGACACCGGCGCCTTCGCCGGTGGGCAGCACGGCGGTTGCGCAGGCGGCGAGCCCGGCAAGGGCACCAAGGCCGGCAGCTCTGAGCAGCATGCGCCTGTTCAGGCTTGGTTTGCCTTCATAATTTTCAATTCTCGCAACGGTCATGCCCGCCTGACATAGCGGTGATCATGGCTTTTGCCGGGCAGGCGATTAGAATCTCGCTCAAGCCGACCCACAGCGCAACAAAAAGGGCCGAGCTCGCGGGTCGCAAGTCGCCCAGACTGTTCGTTGCGGAACCAGCAAAGTTTGCCGCTGGGTCCCCGCCTTTTATCGTGTTATGCTAATATACCCTAAAGGCCGTCCTTGAAGGGAACGGAAATGTCCGCCATGTCAACGTTGACCCGGACTTTCATTGCCGCTGTTCTTGTCGGCTGCGCACTCGTCGTCTCGTCTGCCATCGGAGCGGGAGTTACCGAGGATGTCGTGACGGGAACGCGACTCGCGGAATTGCTCCGTGCGGGGCGAAGCATCATCTCGAACTATCAGACGCTCATCAATGATCCTGCTCTTGGCGACAAGCACCTCGACGGTGAGCGCATTACGAGAGAAGCCATCGCCGCATACTCAAAACACACCGGCCACGACCCGCTTTCGGGCGGATTGACCGAGCGCGACCGGCGTCTGCTTGAGGCCCAGATTGAGGCGATGCGAGAGGTGGTGGACGAACAGCAAGATAACATCAACCGCGCGGGAACCGCTTTCAAAGGCTTCGTGCCAGCGGTGTTTGCGCGTCTGATGAATGACAAGTTCGCTGCCAAGGCCGGCAACGAAGCTCGGGTGCGCGTGACCGCGCCAGAGCAACTCGTGCGCAACCGCAAATCGCTTCCGGACGCATGGGAAGCACGGATCATCGAAAGCGTCTTGCTGGATCCGCAGAGAGCAAAGGGAGAAGCCTACACGGAAGTCACCGAGGCGGATGGGCGCCCTGCATTTCGAATGCTGCTGCCCGAATACTATACTGGCTCGTGTCTTTCCTGCCACGGCGAGCCGAAGGGCGAGATCGACGTGACAGGATACCCAAAGGAGGGCGGCAAAGCGGGCGATCTGGGAGGCGCGATAAGCATCGTCTTGTTCAAATGAGCGCTTTGGAACAATCACCGCACCGCGTGGAAACGGTATCGGCGCCGGCGAGGCCCTTTGCGCGTCCCTTTGCCCATCTACCGATTTCGGCCCGCATAGCTGCGCTGACAGCGGCCGGCCTTATCAGCCTTATCGTATCGTCAATCTTTCTCACACAGGCACTTTATCGCAGTGCAGATCGAACTGCGGAGACCAAAGCATTTTTCGACGCCGCGTCCACTGCGGCTGCGGCGCACGCAACATTCGGCGAATTGCGATACTGGCTGACTGATCTGTCGGTTAGCTTGTTGATGAATTCCCAGCGTAATGCCGAGCAGGCGCGCGAGCGACTACTGGCACATCTGGACCGCCTTTCGAAATCATCACCGGATGCGGTCAGGGAAATCCGCGTTGAGATGGATGCCTATGTCAAAACAGCGCTGGAGGCGGCAGACAGCTATACTCAAGACAACCGCATCATCGGCAACACTCTCCTCGCCGAGGCGCGCACCCACAGCGCAAACGTGGATGCTGCGCTTAACAAACTCGTCGACCGAGCGAGCGCCGAGGCAGAAGCCGCTCGCAACGAGGTCGTAACGGAAACCCAGAAAACGGCGACTACTGCTGCCGTTCTGGTGGCCATCGTGGTGATGATCGGGTCACTTCTCACCATCCTTGTTCTTCGCTCGATCGTCGGACCGTTGCGGCGGCTGAACCGGGTAATCGGAAATCTGACGGAAGGACGCTACGACGTCGAAATACAGGCAGAGGGAGGGGACGAGCTCGGCGCGATGGCGCGGACGCTTCGGCTTTTCCGGGCGAGCGCAATTGCCAAGCAACGACTGGAGGATGAGGCGGAGCGGCAAAGACGGACGATCGGAGCGGCACTCGAGGCGATTTCTGACGGATTTGTCCTGTTCGATTCGGAGGACAAGGTCCTTCTTGCCAACAGCAAATACTGCGAAATCTTTCCCGACAATGACCGAGCTACTCTGCCGGGGCAAAGCCTTCAGGATATTCTGAAAAGACGCTTGGCGAGCGGGCACGTCGACCTTGAGGGCGCGTCGCCGGAGGAATGGATTGCGAAGAGGCTGCGCATCCAGAAGGATCCGGCAGGCTTCGTCCACGAGGGTCGCTTCGGAGAACGCTGGGTCCGCGTCAGCAAACGAAAGACCCCTGACGGCGGGACCGTCGCCGTTTACACCGACATCACGGAACTGAAGCAGAGAGAGGTCGAACTCGAGCGGGCCAAGAGTCATGCTGAAGCGGCAAATGAGGCCAAGAGCAGCTTCCTCGCGTCCATGAGCCACGAGCTGCGCACTCCACTGAACGCGATCATTGGCTACAGCGAGATGCTGATCGAAGAGGCGAGCGACCAGCAAATGAATGAGTTCGTGCCAGATGTGGAAAAGATCGCCGGGGCCGGTCGCCATCTCCTCGCGCTCATCAACGACATCCTCGATCTGTCGAAGATCGAGGCAAATAAGATGGCAAATTTCCTCGAGACTTTCGACGTCGCCGACTTGTTGCGCGATGTCCAGGCCACAGTCGCGCCACTGATGGCGAAAAACCGAAACAGTTTCGTTATGGACCTCGCGGGCGACCTCGGGAAGATGCATTCGGACCAGACGAAGTTGCGTCAGAACCTCTTCAATCTCCTCAGTAACGCAGCCAAGTTCACCGAGGGGGGCCGTGTAACACTGGCGATTCGACGCGAGAGGAGATCGGACGGCGACTGGCTGATATTCACAGTGTCCGACACCGGGATCGGGATGACGCCAAAGCAGCAAGAACGGCTCTTTGATGCTTTTACGCAGGCAGACGCCTCCACCACTCGCAACTACGGCGGGACGGGATTGGGCCTCAGCATAACCCGGAGTTTCTGCCGCATGATCGGAGGCGTTGTAACCGTTAAAAGCGAGTTCGGAAAAGGCTCGACTTTCACAATGGAGATTCCAGCCGAGTGCGACGAAGAACCTGGCGAGCAGAAACCCGCCGAGCCGCTGTCGTCGAGGCCCTCGGAGCAGGCGGTTCTGATCATAGATGACGAACCAGCCGCCCGAACTCTCATCGCCAGGTCCTTGGCTGAGGCGGGACTGGCATCAATCGAAGCAGCAAGCGGCGAGGAAGGCATAGCCGCGGCGCGAGCGCATCGCCCGGCCGCAATCGTTCTCGACATCATCATGCCGCATCAGGACGGCTGGTCAGTGCTGCGCTCACTGAAGGGCGATAAGGAGCTCTGCGAGATTCCGGTAATCCTTGCGACGATACTTGCAGATCGCGAACTCGGCCTCTCACTCGGTGCGGTCGAATACCTCACGAAGCCGATCGACACCCAGAAGCTTATACGAACAATAGAGGCTTGCGGCGGCGGCAACCGCGATGTGCTTGTTATTGACGACGATCAAGCCTCCCGCGACTTCCTTCGGCGTATCCTGATCAAGAAGGATTGGCGGGTTCACGAGGCAAGCGATGGCCTGCGCGGCCTCAAGCTGATGAAGCGGTTGTTACCGCGTCTGGTCCTGCTTGATCTGCTGATGCCCGAAATGGACGGGTTCCAGACCCTGAACGAGATGCAGCAGGTGCCCGAGCTTCAGAACATTCCGGTCGTCGTCGTGACTTCCAAGGATTTATCGGCGGACGAGCTCAAGTGGCTTCGCGACAGGGCGGTCGCGGTTGTAATCAAGGGCGCAAATAGTCGGTCTCAGTTGGTCGAGGCCCTCGAGCGCCAGATCTTCCCACTTGGGTCGACAGGTGCCAGCATTGCCGATCGCGGAACCGCCCCCATTGCTGAAGGAAGCTAAAGATGACGAGGATCCTTCTGGTAGAAGACAACGAATTGAACCGCGACATGCTTTTGCGGCGGTTGTCACGGCGTGGGTTCGAAGTCCTCATTGCGGAAAACGGACAGTCGGGCGTGGAACTCACCGTTTCGGAAAGGCCCGATCTCATCCTCATGGATATGAGCTTGCCGGTCATGGACGGGTGGGAGGCGACCCGGCGGATCAAGGCTGATCCGGCCACCTCCGGGATCCCGATCATTGCGCTTTCTGCGCACGCGATGGCCAACGATCGCGAAATGGCACTCGAGGCAGGCTGCGATGACTACGATAGCAAGCCGGTGGACCTGTCGCGACTTGTCCAGAAAATTGAACAATTGCTTGCCGCGAATCGATGAGGCGCGGACCGACGGTTTGAAAATATGCCTGCTAAGAACAAGTTCCAACGCCATGCGATCGCCGTCCATCTGGCGCAACAGCTCGCCGGACCGGCGCGGGCAATCTCAGGATTTCAGGAGTTGCTAACCGAGCAGGTGCAGGACCTCGGTCTGGCCCACATGAGACCGGATCTAGAGAAGGTTGGCGCCGCTGCTTGCGAATTGAGTAGCCTGATCGACAGCTTGATCCACGGCAAAGCGGACAATCAGAACCGGGCAGGGGTCGAGATCGAGGCGAAACTGCGCCACGACTTGCGAACGCCGCTCAACGCCATCATTGGCTATTCCGAAATGATTCGTGAAGAAGCCGAAGAATTGCACGAATACGCGCTGGAAGAGGATGTCAGGGTGATGCTCGCCGCGGCGGCTGAGTTGCTGGCGCATGTCGATGCGATTGCCGGCCTCTCGCGCGCACCCGACAGCGAGGAACCGCGGACCACGGATCAGGCTGAGATCGATGTGGCAGGGCTCGAACGGGCACTGATCAAGGCAGAGCACGACGCAAGCTCCGGTCACGGTGGCCGCATACTTGTCGTCGATGACATCACCAGCAACCGCGGTCTCCTCTCGCGCCGCTTGCAACGTGACGGTCATCAGGTAGTCACTGCCGAGTCCGGTCCGTCGGCGCTGACTCACCTCGCGGAACACGAGTTCGACCTGGTTCTGCTGGACGTCCTAATGCCGGACATGAACGGCATCGAGGTGCTCTCGCGATTGAAAGCGGAGCGCCGATGGCGGCATATCCCTGTCATCATGATATCGGGGTTGGACGAAGTGGACGCGGTGGTCCGCTGCATCGAGGCGGGGGCCGACGACTACTTGCCTAAACCTTTCAATCCGGTCCTGCTGCGCGCCCGGATCAACTCGAGTTTGGAGAAGAAACGTTGGCTCGACCGCGAGCACCAGTATCTTCAGCGGATCGAGGCGGAGAAGCGGCGGGCTGACTCGCTTCTCCATGCGATCCTGCCCGGTCAGATCGTGGCACGGCTGCAACGGGGCGAAGAGTTCATTGCCGACCGGTTCGATGAAGTGACCATTCTTTTTGCCGATATTGTCGGTTTCTCGAGCATAGCGGCAAGGTTGCCGCCGTCGGACCTGATCAAACGCCTCGACGGGCTATTCAGCACGTTCGACGTCTTGGCGGAGAAGCATGCCGTGGAGAAAATCAAGACCATCGGAGACGCCTATATGGCTGCGGGCGGTGTTCCGGAACCGGCAGCTGACCATGCCGACAGGATCGTGGCACTGGGGAAATCCATGCTGGACGCGTTGAAGCCCTTAGCGTGGGGCAACGATGGTTTTCGGATCCGCATTGGCGTGCACACGGGACCGGTGATCGCGGGCCTGATCGGCCGGCATCGGTTCGTCTACGACGTCTGGGGCGAAACCGTGAATATTGCAAGCCGGCTCGAGTCCCAGGGCGTGGCCGACCGCATGCAGATTTCGGAGGCAACCAAGCAGGCCCTGCACACCTCCTGGAAGCTCGAACCGCGCTGTAATGTAGAACTGGCAGGTGTCGGCAGGATTGAAACCTATCTCGTTCAACACTGATCGGAACAATGGCTAACCCTCAGGGAATTTCGCGAAGCGATGCTTGGAGTCGCGACACCTCGTAAACGAACAGCATGCAGCATTGGCGTTCCACTTTCACCCGGAGCTACACCATGAACAGGCGTCAGAGTCTTCTATTTCTCGCAGGAGCATCGGCCGCGGCAGCCAACACAACCCTGTTGGGCGCCGCGGCCTTTGCGCAGGAGACCCAACCCTTCAAGCTCCCACCGCTCGGCTACGCGAACAACGCATTAGAGCCGCACATCGACGCGACCACGATGATGATCCATCACGACCGCCATCACGCCGCTTATGTGAATGCCTGCAATCAACTCGTGCCGCTTTGGCCCGAGCTCGCCAGCACGCCGATGGAGGCTATTCTGGCAGATCTGGGCAAGGTCCCGGAAGGCGTGCGCAACAATCTTGGGGGACATTGGAATCACACTCACTTCTGGGAGCTGATGACTCCCGGGGGCCCCAACCAGCCCGGTGGCGACCTCAACGCCGCCATAAGCAGCACCTTCGGCAGCTATGCGGGCCTGACCGAAAAGCTCACGGCGGTTGGCCTTGGCCGCTTTGGCTCCGGCTGGGTATGGCTTGTCGTGAACAAGGACAAGAAGCTCGACATCGTCAGCACAGCCAACCAGGACACGCCGCTCGAGCTAGGGGCGCGTCCGGTGATTGGCGTCGACGTCTGGGAACACGCCTATTATCTCAAGTATCAGAACCGCCGCGCCGACTACCTCAAGGAATGGTGGCGCGTGGTGAACTGGGACAAGGCCCTCGCCAACTTCAAGAAGTCGACCGGCTGAGGGGGCCGCAGATCGCGACGCCTCGTCCCTTCAGCCGCAGCAGCCGGCCGCGTTCGTGGTCACAGCTGTTTTTTTCAGCGTCTCGCGCGAATACCGAGCGGTTCGCCGGCTGGGGTAGCGCCTTCGGTTCAGACATCCCGGTTGCCAATTTCCGCGACTGGCTTGTCTGTCGTGTTCACACCTTTGATATGCCCCAAGCTGTGACCGAAGGGCAGCAACGGGTCCGAGACGCGACCTTCGCGGCATCATTGGCAAAGGTCCGCAAGTGGCGCAAACCAGCCCACGCTATGCTGGACGCGAAGGTCAGCTTTTTGGCCCAATCATCCCGAAAGCGGATCTCCGCTTCCGGCCCAAACGCGACGTTAGAGTATCTGCTCGGCAATGACAGCTTCTGGCGCTGTCCGTGCATTCCGATATTCGGCCGGATCCTATCCAAAGCGGTTGTCCAGCCTCGGATAGCAAGCGTCAGATTTTCACGATCGGCTAGGCCGCTGTGTCTAGCCTCGTTTCCGGCATCGGTGGAGCCTGGCCGACCCGGTCGTCCTCGGTATGTTCCCACCATCTGCCCAAGGCCTCGATGAGCGGCACAAGCTTGAGACCGGGCGTCGTGAGGTCGTAATCCACGCGTAGCGGATAGCCGGCATGCGCCGTTCGCCGCACAATCCCGGCGTCCTCCAGCTTGCGCAGTTCGAGAGCCAGAATGCGGTGCGACACGGTCGGGTTGTCACGCCTCAGATCGCTGAAGCGCTTGGTGCCGTCCTTGAGATAGTAGAGCAGCAAGGTGGGCCAGCGACCGCTGAGCACACGCATGGTCTCTTCGATCGGGCAGCGTGAGACGACATCTTTCATGGGGGGACCTGGTTACAGAATAGTGCGTAATTTACATGGGGCGACCAGCGTTTAGGGTCAAGTTTCGCTGCGCAGCGTAATCCCTAAATTATGGAAGAGACAAAGAAATGGAACCTATCCTCCTTTATGGCTTCCCGCTGGGAAGTTCGATGGGGCTCGTCGCTGCATTTGAACGCGTCGGACAGCCCTACCGCCTGAGTCGAGTCGACATGCTCACTGAAATGAAGAACGACGCCTATGCCAGCATCAACGGCCGTCAGGAAACGCCGGTGTTGATCACCGACGAAGGCAGGGTGCTCACCGAGACCATGGCGATTGCCGCTTGGCTCGAAGCCCGCGATACGCAACGTCGTATCAGCTTTGAGCCTCGCTCGCCGGAAGCCGACCGGATGCACCAGCTGATGGCTTTCGTGAACACCGGCTTCACCGCCGCTTTCACCCCGCTCTGGGCCGCATATGAAATGGAATCGGCCGAGCCGGTGCTGCTGGCAACCTTGCGTGACTTTGGCCGCAAGGTCGTTACCAACCGCCATGACCAGCTCGAGGCGATGATCCTCGACACGGATTTCCTGGTCGGCGACCGGCTGACGCTTGCCGATACCACGCTGATCGGCGTGGCGCGCTGGGCGGAGTTCCACAAGGCGGTCGACGGCGCAGCTTATCCCAAGCTGGCGGCGTTGCGCCGCCGGATCGAAAGCGATCCGGACGTGCGATTTGCGCAGGCCATCGAGGATGGTGAAAAGCCGGCCGGGTCAGGCGCTTGCCTCGGTCACGTGCGGCTGGCCGAGGTGATCGATCGCTTCGCGGCCTAATCTGTTCGTTCAGCCGCCCGGCGCGCCCTGGCGCCGGGTGGTGGCGACAAGCGCGCCGAGATCGGCTATCATATCGCCGTTCTTGAAGTGGCAGCTGCGGGCGGCCATCCTGGCGGTGACCGCCCCGACACACGGGAGAAAGGTTATGGCTGGCTTTCATGTCATGGCGGACGCGCGTGGAATGCATGTACAGCCCACGGTGCGCCGCATCAGCACCGAGGATCTGATCGATGCGCTCCGTCTCGGCGTAGAGGATTTCTGGGCCAAGCCGTCGCATTATGTGTTCCTGTGCCTGATCTATCCGGTGGTCGGCCTGATCCTGACGCAGTGGACGTCGGGCTCGAATGCCATCCAGCTCATCTATCCGCTGATGTCCGGCTTCGCTTTGGTCGGTCCGTTCGCCGCTATCGGCCTTTACGAAATCAGCCGTCGGCGCGAGTTCGGCATGGATACATCCTGGTGGCATGCGCTCGACGTGCGCCACTCGCCGGCGCTGCCCGCGATTGCGGTCATCGGCATCATGCTGCTGGTACTGTTCCTGCTCTGGCTGTTCACCGCGCAATCGATCTACACCAGCCTGTACGGCAATCAGCCTCCGACCTCTATCGTCGGCTTTGTTCGCGAGGTGCTGACGACCAGCAAGGGCTGGACACTGATCCTGCTCGGCAACCTGGCCGGGTTCGCCTTCGCCGCGATCGTGCTGGCGACGACTGTCGTCGCCTTTCCGCTGCTGCTCGACCGCGATGTCGGCGCGGTCTCGGCAGTCGAGACGTCGGCGCGCGCAGTTATGACAAACCCGCTGCAGATGGCGCTGTGGGGCCTAATGGTCGCCGTGCTCCTGGTCATCGGCTCGATCCCGCTATTTGCCGGGCTTGCCGTCGTCATGCCCGTCCTTGGCCACGCGACCTGGCATCTCTACCGCAGGGTGGTCGAACCGGAGCGGGCACAGCAGGTCAGACGGCCGATGTAGGCCCGATCAGCGTTGCGCATCGGTTGCCATCTTGACGGCCAGCGCGGTCAGCACCGTGCCCATCATCCAGCGCTGGATCACCAGCCATAGCGGCCGCCCGGCGAGGAAGATGGCGATCGAGCCGGCCGTCACCGCGATGATGGCGTTGACGGTCAGGCTGATGGCGACCTGCGTGGCACCGAGCACCAGAAGCTGCGACAGCACGTGGCCCTTGCCGGGGCTGATGAACTGCGGCAGCAGCGACAGATAGAGCACTGCCACCTTCGGGTTGAGCAGGTTGGTCATCAGGCCCATGGCGAACAGCTTGCGCGGCCTGTCCTTAGGCAGTTCGCGGATCTGGAAGGGCGAGCGCCCGCCCGGCTTCACCGCTTGCCAGGCAAGCCACAGCAGATAGAGCGCGCCGGCAAGGCGCAGCACGTCATAGGCGAAGGGCACGGCGAGCAGCAGCGCGGTGATGCCGAACGCCGCTGACAGCACGTAGAATAAAAAACCGAGCGCCACGCCCCCCAGCGAGATCAGCCCGGCCTTCGGCCCTTGCGACAGCGAGCGCGAAATCAGATAGATCATGTTCGGGCCGGGCGTCAGCACCATGCCGAGGCAGACCAGCGCGAAGGCGAGATGGTTGGCGGGTTCAGGCAAGAGCGTATCTCCGGATGGGGACACTCACCACATGCTTCCCCCACCCGCAAGGGCATGAGGGCAGGAGCCTTTGCGCCAGCGCGCTGCGCCCCTCTGCCTTTACGTCGCCAATCCCATCGCCTTCAGCCGACGATGCGCAGGTTCGACAATTCGTTGGCGATTTCCTTGAAATTGTCGGACAGCGTCGCGCCCGTCGCATTCCAGAACAGCTTGGCCGGCTTGCTCGGGTCGGCCGGATCCTTGCGGAAGCGCGAATCCGAGGAACACGCCTTCAGCGCATCGATCGCCTTCTTGTCGCCAGTATCTGTGGGCGACAGGTCGAGCGCCACCGTCATCACCAGAATGTTCGAATTCTTTGCATTGGCGCAGAGCGTTTTCATCTGCTCGTCGAGTGCTGCCGTGTAGTTGGCACCGGTATAGGTCGTCTTGCCGATATCGGTGCTGGTATTCATGAACAGGCGGGTCACGCTTCCAGATCCCGGATAGGTCAGGCCAGTGTAGCCGTAGGCGGCGTAGGTCGACCTGTTGTTGGCGTAGCTGCCGTCGCTGACGGCGCTATAGGTATTGGCTCCGTCGGTCAGCACCACGACCACCTTGTCGTTGCCCCTCTCGCTGTTCGGCCGGCCATCGGTGAACGGTGGGTTGCTCGATACCGTTCGCCAGCCCCAGGCAAGTCCCTCCGGTACGTTGGTGTTTCCGTTCGGCGCCATGGCGTCGATGGCATCCTTGATCTCCTGCTTCTCGGCGTCCTGGCTGACGTCCTTCAACGGCGTGATCGGGTTGGTGGTGCAGGAGGAATTCGGCCCATCACCCGCGGCTGCGGATTGCGAACCGTACGGTTTCACCAGGAAATATTTGCGCATGTCAGACTGTCGCTGCGAAGCGGTAGGACCGGCGACATAGGGCCAATCGGCCCACCAGTTGTTGCCGTAATTGTAAGACGTGCTGATGACGTCGTTGATGCCGTCACGGTTGAAATCGAGCCACAGAGTGCCAGCCTCATCCGGGGCGAACATCGGCACGAAAAGCGTGGCCGGCGCGGCTGTGTCGGGCGTGGTGTCGTCGACATTGTAGGGATATGGCCGTGCCTCGACGCAACCTTGCCAGCTCGCATAGCGGCTCGTCGTATAGATATATTCCGGTGCGCTCCAATGGCCGTACTGGCAGGTGCCGTTCTTCTTGTATGTGTCGCAGACATATTGCTTCGAATTGGGTACCTCTTCGCGGCCCGATTCGACCGTCATGTCGGCGTAGAGGCTGAAACGCGTCAGCGGCTGGTCCTTGGTCTCGCCCCAGCCGGTGCCGCGCTTGTACCAGATGCCATTGAGCTTCTCGGCATATTTGTCCGGATTGTTGGCGGCGCTCATCGTCGTCCAGTCGAAATCTTCATGCTGGATTGGGGAGATGCCGTCCTGATCCATCCAGCCGTCCTGGTCGTGGGTAGGGCCGATATTGACCGAGGCCGCAAACGGCACGAGCGAAAACTGAACCGGTTTGGTGATCTGCTTCATCTGCTGCGCCTGAAGCGCCAGCGTATCGACAAGCTGCTTTGCGGCCGACTTCAGCAGGTCTATTCGCTTCTCGCCGGTGCCGGAGCCGAGATCGCTCATCGAGCCCGAATTATCCAGCACAAGCGCGACTTCGAGGGTGTTCTTGAGGCGGAGTTCCGAACATTCGGTCAAGGTCGTGTCGCTTGCCGTGCCGCCGATCAGCAGGCTGGCGGCCGGGAGAAAATAGGGGTGGAAGGTGAGGCTGGCGCAGAGCTTCAAGGTGCCGCCGCCGGCGTTGTTGTTGGGCAGCGTGACGGTCAGCGCTGTGTTCGCCGGGTCGATACGTGCGAGATTGGTTTCGAAAAATGTCTTGGCGTAGGCCTTGACGTCGTCGTCGCTGGCGCCGGCGACGATCTGCTGGGCGGCGGCGAGGCCGGCCGCATCAAGTGCGTTCAGCGTTTCGTGCTTTTGGCGCAGCAACTCCCCGTAATCGACACTGAGCGCCAGACCGGCCATCAGCGGCACAATGGTGATTGCAGTCATTAAGGAGTAGTTGCCACGTCTGTCGTGTCGGAATTTTCCGATTATTGCCTTCAGCATTCCCGCCCCGCCCTATTTTTCCCGGACGATGCCACGCATTTTTAAATTTCCGATTGCTAAAATACGTCCAAGGTCGGTACGGTTTTTCAATCCCCGTTAACCACACGTCCGCAATCGGCAATGCCGCTCCGCGCTCCCCTCGGCAAAGTCCCTAAAAGCGGGATAAGGCGCTGGAAAAGAAAAGCTTTCGCCATCACTTCCCCGCCGGCGCCTCGGGCGGCAATCTTGCGGGCACAACGAAAGCTGGTGACAGAGCGAAGCGCTTCGGTTAATCCGGGCCGGCCGCTACGGACCGTCGGTCGCGGCGCTTGCAAGCATCATGGTACAGGGACAACGGCATGGTGGATTCGCCCGACATCATCGGTTCGCTCGCAGACCTGTCGGGAGCCTATTCAGCCATCCTGTGCGATGTCTGGGGCGTGGTGCACAATGGCGAATGGCATTTCCCCGCGGCTGCTGCCGCGCTGATCACTGCTCGCGCGGCGAAAATACCTGTCGTGCTGATCACCAATTCGCCGCGCCGCAGCGCCGACGTGGTGGCGCAGATGAACGCTATCGGTGTTCCTTCCGCCGCCTACGATCGTGTCGTGACGTCCGGCGACGTGACCCGCGACCTGATCGCCGAGGGGCCGCGAAAGATCTTCCATATAGGCGCCGATCGAGATTTCACGCTCTATGATGGTCTCGACGTCGAGCTTGTCGAGGAGTTCGAAGCATCCGGCGTGGTCTGCACCGGCTTGTTCAATGACGAGGTGGAAAAGCCGGAAGATTATGCCGATCTTCTGCGGCGGCTGCGTGCCAGGAACCTGCCCTTCATCTGCGCCAATCCCGACATCGTCGTCGAGCGCGGCGAACGCATGATCTGGTGCGCAGGGGCTTTGGCCCGCGAATACGCGCAGCTTGGCGGGCGCACCCTGATCGCCGGGAAACCCTATGCGCCGGTTTATGAGGTCGCCATGAAAGAGATCGCCGTCATTCTCGGCCGCACGGTCGAGCGTTCGCAAGTTCTGGCCATCGGCGACGGCATGATGACCGACATCAAGGGCGCGGCCGATAATGGCTTCGACGTGCTCTACGTATCGGGCGGCATCCATGCCCGCGATTACGGTGAAGCGCTGCAGCCAGACCCGGCCAGGCTCGCGGCCTTTCTCGAAAAATACGGCTACAGGCCGGTCGCGGTGATTCCCAGACTGCAATAAGTTCAGGCCCAGACTGCAATAGGTTCAAGCCCAGACTGCAATAGGTTCAAGCTATGACGGCAATGTTCGAATGCATTTCCGCAACCGCACCGCTGCCGGCCCATCTGCGTGGCGGCGTGGTGGCGATCGGCAATTTCGACGGCGTCCACCGCGGCCACCAGGCGGTGCTCGAACGCGCGCGCGCCGAAGCGGAGCGTCGCGGCGTACCTGCCCTGGTGCTGACCTTCGTGCCGCACCCGCGAAAAGTGTTCAGGCCGGACATGCCGCTGTTCGTGTTGACGCCACCGCCGATGAAGGCGCGGCTGCTGTCGCATCTGGGCTTTGCGGCGCTGGTCGAGCAGCCGTTCACACGCGAGTTCGCCTCCTTGTCGGCGGAGGCTTTCGTCACCGGCGTGCTCGAGCGCAACCTCGGCATAAGCCACGCCGTCACCGGCTTCGATTTCCATTTCGGCAAGGACCGCCAAGGCGGCCCGGCCTATCTGATGGCGGCCGGCGAGCGCCACGGCTTCGGCGTCACGCTGGTCGATGCCTTCCGCGACGAAAGCGCCGAGGTGGTGTCGTCGAGCCGCATTCGCACGCTGCTGTGCGAGGGCAATGTGGCCGAGGCCGCCGGCCTGCTCGGCTACCGTTTCACCGTCGAGGCGGAGGTGATCGGCGGCCAGCAGCTCGGCCGGACACTCGGCTTTCCGACCGCAAACATGAGGCTTTCGCCGGAAGCCACCCTGAAGGACGGAATTTATGCAGTCCGCTTCCGCCGCGCCGACGGCTCGCTTCATGATGGCGTCGCCAGCTTCGGCCGCCGGCCGACGGTCGACGACAATGGCGCACCATTGCTGGAGACTTTTGTGTTCGACTTTTCCGGCGACCTCTACGGCGAGATTTGTGCCGTGTCCTTTTTCGGCTACCTGCGTTCGGAGGTGAAGTTCGACGGGCTTGATGCGCTGGTCGCACAGATGAAGCGCGATGAGGCTGAGGCGAAGGCACTGCTCGCCGGCGTCAGGCCGCTTTCCGGGCTCGACGCGGCCATAGCTTTCTGAATCTACTTTTTCAGCGCCAAGCCGACGGCAATGAAGGTCCAGCCTTGGAAAATCAGGTCGACGGCCAGGAACAGGCCGAGCACCCACACGCTGTTGACCGGCCAGCCCATGGCGATGACCAGTCCCGCCAGCGCGCTGATGATGCCGGCCGCGACCACCCAGCCCCAGCCCGGCTGCGGCCGGTGGCTGTAGCCGACCCAGGCCCTGAGCACGCCTGAAGCAAGGAGTGCGACTGCCAGGAGGAAGGTTAGCACCGTCGAGGCGAGGACCGGATTGTCGAAGGCGAAGAAGCCGGCGACGGCGTAGAGGAGGCCGCTGAGCAGCCAATAGAAGAAGCGGCCCCATGTCTTCACGCCGAAGGCATGGATGATCTCGACAACGCCGGCCATCAGCATCAGCCAGCCCACGACAAAGACGGAGGCGACGGTTGCGATGAACAGATTGCCGAAAGCGATGCCGCCGAAGACAAGCAGCAGCACCCCAAGCGCGACGAACCATCCCCACTTCGCCCGCGTCTGGCCAATGGCGTCTTTCAAGGCGTCGCCGTGCAGTGTCATCACCCTTCTCCCTCAAGGTTGCCTAGCTTCTTTGTTCCGGAAGGTAGCGCCGATCGCCTTGCCCGTCCAGCGAGCAGGCTGCGAGCGCCACGCCCCGAGCGATCCGCTTGCCACACTTCCGCTTTGTCCCGAAGAGGCCAAATATCAGATGGAATATTCGACCATATGCGAGGGGAGTGCTAAAGATGACGAGTGGGTTTAGGGGCGACCCGCCGTCTCGTGTATTCGCCATGACGCAAGTGTAACGAAAAATCCCCAGCGCTGGCATTAGCCCTTTATCGATGACGTGCTGCTGTACGCCGTTTTCTACGCTTGATGAGGCTAGGGAAGCAAAATGGGCGACGTGGACGAACACCTCGATCTGACGGAGATCAACGCCGTCCGCAGGTTGTTGACCTCAAAGCCACGAACGGTCCGCTGGGACGAACGCCGGGCACGGCTCGACGAGGTTGGTTCGGTGTGGCCGATTGCCGAGGACATCCGATGCGAGGATGTGGTTTTCGATGGCCTCGAGGGAGAGTGGTCCCTGGCGCCTGCGAGTGACAGGGATAAGGTTCTGCTGTTTTTCCACGGTGGTGGCTACTGCTCCGGCTCTCCTAAAAGTCATCGTCGAATGGTGACAGAGGCAGGTCGGGCAATGGGAATGCGCACTCTCGCGATCGACTATCGACGCGCACCGGAACATCCTTTCCCTGCGCAACATGAAGACGCACTCACCGCATGGCGCTTTCTGAGGCGGCAAGGGATCGCGCCGGATCGCATCGTGGTTGGCGGAGACAGTGCGGGCGGCAACCTCACCCTGTGCCTGGTCAGTATATTGCGCGCGGCAGGCGAGCCGTTGCCGCGATGTCTTTGGCTGGTTTCGCCCTGGACGGACCTTTCGATGTCCGGCGCGACACTATCAACCAAGGACGCAATCGACCCCATCATCCACCGGGCGTATTTGGAGGAACTGGCAACCGCCTATGTTCCCAATGGCGTTGGTCGGCGCGATCCCCTGATCTCGCCGTTGTTCGCCGATCTGAGCGGATTTCCCCCAATGCTTATACAAGTCGGTTCGGCCGAGACGCTGTTGTCGGACGCAACTCGGCTCGCGGAAGCCGCTGGCGCGACTGACGTCAAAGTACGTCTCGAAATTTGGCCGCATATGATTCACGCTTGGCCGGTTTGGAATGCGCGGTTGAGTGCCGGTCGCCGCGCTCTTCACAGCGCGGGCATGTTTGTCCACGAGTATTTATAACCCTTGCCGAGGCAACTGCTGGAACCCTTGCCGAGGCAACTGCTGGCGCATTCCAGACGTCTTGATCTGGGATCTTGGTGCGCCAATACGATTCGTTGCTATGCGGAAAACAGGGCCAACGCCGCCAATGTTACGGATATTAAGTCAAATTTTACCGAAATGGCGCCATGGCTTGGATGAAGGCTGGTTGTATCGGCCAATGCGTTCGACGTATGGAGTAACGATGCGGTCAGTCCCGACGATCCCGACGGTCTTGGCCGCATTCATGCTCGGCACCTGCGGCGTTGCCAAGGCCGGCGAGGGCACCTTCGGCTGGCTGTCCGGAGACTGGTACCTGACGGTCGGCGCCACCGGCATGGTCGCGCCGAATTTCGAGGGCGGCAAGAAGTACCTGCTCAGCGCCTCGCCGATCATCTCGCTCGGCAAGGCTGGTCCCGCGGCGCGCTTCAACTCGCGCAACGACAATATCTCATTGGCATTGATCGACGATGGCGGCGTCCGCGCCGGCCTGACAGGCAAGTTCCTGTTTTCCCGCGATGGTGGTGACGCCGACGAATTGAAGGGTCTCGACCCGGTGCGCTGGGGCGGCGAGGCTGGCGGCTTCTTCGAATTCTATCCTTTGGATTGGCTGCGTGCCCGCGCCGAATTGCGGCACGGCATTCGCGCCCATAACGGCTTTGTCGCCGACATCGCCGCCGACGCCTTTTACGATGTGACGCCCGACGTCAGGATTTCCGGCGGGCCGCGCGTTTCATTCGCCTCATCGGACTATTTCGACGCCTATTATGGCGTTGATGCCAAGGAGTCACTGGCCTCGGGGCTCAGCGAATATCATCCAGGCGGCGGGGTGAAATCCGCGGGCCTGGGCGGCGCGGTGACCTGGAAGGTGACCGAGCCGATGACGGCCAGTCTGTTCGGCGAATATTCCCGCCTGATGGGCCCGGCCGCCGATTCCAGCCTGGTCAAGGAGCGGGGCTCCAGGGATCAGTTCATGATCGGCGTGTCGACGACCTATCGCTTCGATTTCTCGATGTGAGCGGGCGGGTTGTGCACGACGGAGAGCCGCAAGGCTCAGACGACTATGCCGTAGCCGATCCGGTTGAGTTCCTCTTCCACAAGCGTGGCACCTGTTGCAGACTGAGGGAGATCGATGGGCGCGTCGTTGAGAACCCGACTTCGCTTACGCAGCCAGCGTTGCGCCTTTTCATGGTTGCCAAAAACGCGATTCGCCATCGTTGAAATGCGTTCAAGTCGCAAGGCGGACTCGGTAGTCGTCAGGGTCACATTCCGTCCTTCCAGCGCGCTAAACTGTGAAATGCAAACCGAAGATGCTGGTCTCTCGACGCCATCTACCGACAAACATAGGCGCAATTGGTGTACGCTCCTAGCGGAAGCATCAGAGTTCGGGCTTTTCAACATCGCCTGTCTCAGTTAAAAGCCCAGCCATGACGAGCTTTTCGCGCCTTCTCGCGACTGCGATACGAATTACAGGCCCGGTGTTCCGGGCGGCTTGACCGCCGCCGGAGCCGCCGGGAATCTTGCGCGCGGCCTCTCGCGCTTTTTCCAGATCATGATAGTTCAACGCCCGGGCTCTTTTGCCGACGGGCAACGCATATGGCAGACGAATGACTGATACCGAGACCGCCGAGACGATCGACTATTCCAAAACGCTCTACCTGCCGCAGACGGATTTTCCGATGCGCGCCGGTTTGCCGGAAAAGGAACCGCTGCTGGTCAAGCGCTGGCAGGATATGGACCTTTACCGCAAGCTGCGCGAAGACGCAGCCGGCCGCGAAAAATACGTGCTGCACGACGGCCCGCCCTATGCCAATGGCAACATTCATATCGGCCATGCGCTGAACAAGATCCTCAAGGACGTCATCACCCGCTCATTCCAGATGCGCGGCTATGACTCGAACTATGTACCCGGTTGGGATTGCCACGGCCTGCCGATCGAATGGAAGATCGAAGAGCAGTACCGCGCCAAGGGCAAGAACAAGGACGAGGTGCCGGTCAACGAGTTCCGGCAGGAATGCCGCGAGTTTGCGGCGCACTGGATCAAGGTGCAGGGTTCCGAATTCCAGCGCCTCGGCGTCGTCGGCGACTTCGACAATCCCTATACGACGATGGCTTTCCACGCCGAGGCGCGCATCGCCGGCGAGCTGCTGAAATTCGCCATGTCCGGCCAGCTCTATCGCGGCTCCAAGCCGGTGATGTGGAGTGTGGTCGAGCGCACCGCGCTGGCCGAGGCGGAGGTCGAATACCAGGACTATGAGTCGGACACGATCTGGGCGAAGTTTCCGGTCGTCAGCCTCGCTCGCCAGGTCATCAACATCGATGATGGGCAGCCAGCCCTGGATCCCAAGCTGACGCAGACGTCGCTCGATCTGCTTGATGCCAACGTCGTCATCTGGACCACGACGCCGTGGACCATCCCCGGCAACCGCGCCGTCAATTACTCGCCGCGCATCAACTATGGTCTCTACGAGGTCACGGCGGCCGAGAACGCCTTTGGCCCCCAGCCCGGCGAAAAGCTGATCTTTGCCGAGAAACTTGCAGACGACGCTGCCGCGAAGGCCAACGTCACCCTGAATCGTCTTCGCAGCGTTGGCGCCGAAGAGCTTGAAAATCTTACGCTTTCGCATCCCCTCAAAAGTCTGGGTGGTGGCTACGAATTCCCTGTGCCGATGCTGGCCGGCGATCATGTCACCGACGATGCGGGCACCGGATTCGTCCACACCGCGCCGGGACACGGCCGAGAAGACTTCGACGCCTGGATGGATGCCGCCTCTGATCTTCGCCAGCGTGGCATCGACACCGCGATCCCCTTCACCGTCGACGATGCCGGCTTCTTCACCAAGGACGCGCCGGGCTTCGGCCCGGACCGCGAGGGTGGAGCGGCGCGCGTTATCGACGACGATGGCAAGAAGGGCAACGCCAACCAGGCCGTCATCGACGAGCTGATCAAGCGAAACGCGCTGTTCGCGCGCGGCCGGCTGAAGCACTCCTATCCGCATTCCTGGCGCTCGAAGAAGCCGATCATCTTCCGCAACACGCCGCAATGGTTCGTCTATATGGACAAGGAGCTTGGCGACGGCACGACGCTGCGCAGCCGCGCCCTGAAAGCCATCGACGATACCCGTTTCGTACCCGCCGCCGGCCAGAACCGCATCCGCGCCATGATCGAGGAGCGCCCTGACTGGGTGCTGTCGCGCCAGCGCGCCTGGGGCGTGCCGATCGCCGTCTTTGCCGATGCCGACGGCAATGTCCTGCGCGACGAGGCAGTCAACCAGCGCATCATGGACGCCTTCGAGAAGGAAGGTGCCGACGCCTGGTTCGCCGCCGGCGCCAAGGAGCGTTTCCTCGGCAATCACGATGCCTCGAAATGGCAGCAGGTGATGGACATCCTCGATGTCTGGTTCGATTCAGGCTCGACGCATGCCTTCACGCTTGAGGACCGGCCCGACCTGAAATGGCCGGCCGACGTCTATCTCGAAGGCTCCGATCAGCATCGCGGCTGGTTCCACTCCTCGCTGCTCGAAAGCTGCGGCACCAGGGGCAGGGCGCCCTACGAAACCGTCGTCACCCATGGCTTCACCATGGATGAGGAGGGGCGGAAAATGTCGAAGTCGCTCGGCAACACCGTCGTGCCGCAGGACGTCATCAAACAGTCCGGCGCCGACATCTTGCGGCTGTGGGTGGTGACGACCGATTATTGGGAAGACCAGCGGCTCGGCAAAAACGTGCTGCAGACCAACATCGACGCCTACCGCAAGCTGCGCAACACCATCCGCTGGATGCTGGGCACGCTCGCCCATGACGATGGCGAGGAGGTGCCGCTGGACAAGATGCCGGAGCTGGAGCGGCTGATGCTGCACCGGCTCGCCGAGCTCGATGAAGTCGTACGCTCGGGCTACGACGCCTTCGAATTCAAGCGCATCACCCGCGCGCTGCTCGACTTCATGGTGATCGAGCTGTCGGCCTTCTATTTCGATATCCGCAAGGATGCGCTCTACTGCGAAGCGCCTTCCAGCGTGAAGCGCAAGGCTTCCGTGCAGGTGGTGCGCCATCTCTTCGACTGTCTGGTGAAATGGCTGGCGCCGATGCTGCCTTTCACCATGGAAGAGGCTTGGCTCGACCGTCATCCGGATGTCGTCTCGGTGCATCTCGACCAGTTCCCGGAGATCCCGGCGGACTGGAAGGACGAGGCGCTGGCGGAGAAGTGGCGCAAGGTGCGGCAGGTCCGCCGTGTCGTCACCGGCGCGCTGGAGATCGCCCGCGCGCAGAAGGTCATCGGCTCTTCGCTGGAAGCGGTGCCGGTCGTCACTCTCGACGATGCCCTACTCGAAGCGGCGATCGCCGATGTCGACATGGCCGAGATGGCGATCACCAGCGATCTGGTTATCGCGCACGGCAAGGCGCCGGCGGGCGGCTTTACCCTCGACGATGTCAAAGGCGTCGCCGTGGTCGTCGAGAAGGCGGAGGACCGCGGCCTGGTGAAATGCGCACGCTCCTGGCGCTACACCGCCGATGTCGGCTCAGATCCGGAATTCCCGGATGTTTCGGCCCGTGACGCAGCTGTCCTGCATGAGCTGAAGGCTTTGAGCCGCCTTTAAGGCGGTGCACAATTGCCACGGCGGGCGGCCGATCGGCCCCCGTGCGTTGCCCTTAACGAGTGGTTGAGGTAAACACGCGAAACTCCGGACGACAAATTGTCGCCGGAATTCCGTCGGAAGAGCATAGGCGATGGGGGCCGGACCTTTCTTTGGCCGGCGGCAATCGAGAGGCTGTCTACAGTGGGACTTTTTGGCATGACCGAGAGAACTTACGCGCGCGTCGCGCTGCTGGCGCCGCTTGTCGTATCGAGCCTCGCCTTGTCCGGCTGCATGGGCTCGCCCACCTACGGGACCGACAAGACCGCGGGCGCGCAGCTTGCCGGCGACCTCACCGGGGCTTTTTCCTTCGCACCCAAACGCAAGGATAGTATCGACTACAAGCCGCGCCCCACGCTGGTGAAGCCAGGGCCGGGGCAGAAGGAAGTCTTGCCGCCGCCGCAGGAAAGCATCGAGACGGCGAGTGCCGAATGGCCCGAATCGCCGGAGCAGCGCCGTGCCCGCCTGCGCGCCGATGCCACCCTGCATCAGGACGACCCGGCCTACCAGGCGCAGGTCATCGATGACGTGCAGACGGATCCGGCGTCGGTCAAGGCCGCGCTGAAGCAGTCGGGCTCGAGCCACCCGCCAGCCTGGACTCCGGCCGATTCGGACAAGGACCGCGCCGCGGAAATCATGCGCCGCCGGGCTGAAGGCAAACAGGGCGACCCGACCACCCGCAGATATCTGAGCGAGCCGCCGGTGCAATACCGCGCTGCCGCCGACACTGCGCCGCAGGGTGACCTCGGCGAGGACGAGTACAAGAAGGAACGCCGCCTCAAAAGGGAGGCGGCCGCCAAGAGCAAGAGCAGCGGCATGTTCGACTGGCTGCCCTGGTAGACTGACGGCGCCAGAGACGTTCTGGCCTGGATTGGCTGAACTGGATTGGCTGACTTGGATTCGGTCCGTCTGCCGAACCAGGAAAATCAGGGTCCGCGTCGCTCGCGAAAAAAGTCCTTCAGCAATGCTGCTGCAGCGTTCTCGGCCATGCCAGGATAGATGTCGGGCACATGATGGCAGGTCGGTGACGTGAAGAAGCGAACGCCATTGACGACTGCGCCGCCCTTCTCGTCGGCGACGCCGAAATAGAGCCGGCGCAGCCTGGCGAAAGAGATGGCGCCGGCGCACATGGTGCACGGCTCCAGCGTCACATAGAGATCGTGGCCGCTGAGCCGCTCGCTGGAAAGCTTGCGGCAGGCCTCGCGGATCGCCAGCATCTCGGCATGGGCGGTCGGATCGGCGAACTCGCGGGTGCGGTTGCCGGCACTCGCAACGACCGTATCGCCGCCGACGACGACCGCGCCAACCGGCACCTCGCCACGCAGGGCGGCGGCTTCGGCTTCTTTCAGCGCCAGCGCCATGAAATCCTGCCGCCTCACGCGGTTTCCATTCCGATTATCTCCTCGCCACTAGAGCGCGATCCTGTTACTACCCGCGCAAACGAGCAAAGGCCACATGGACGACAAAAACAAGAAATTCCCGCGCAAGGCCGGCCCGAAACCGGCGGGGCCGCGTGGTCGCGATGGCGCTCCCGGCAAGGGTGGCAAGCCGTCCTTCGGCGTCAAAAAACCCTACACTCCGCGCGGCGATCGGCCGGCGGCGGCCGAAGGCGAACGGCCGAAACGCGACTTCAAGCCGAAGCGCGAAGGCGACCGGCCGTTCGGCAAAGGGCCGCGTCCGGAAGGCAAGCCTTATGAGAAGCGCGAAGGTCCACGCAAGCCTTATGCACCGCGCGGCGATCGGCCGGCGGCGGCCGAAGGCGAACGGCCGAAGCGTGACTTCAAGCCGAAGCGCGAAGGCGACAGGCCGTTCAGCAAAGGGCCGCGTCCGGAAGGCAAGCCTTATGAGAACCGCGAAGGTCCACGCAAGCCTTATGCACCGCGCGGCGACCGGCCAGCAGCTGCCGAAGGCGAGCGGCCGAAGCGCGACTTCAAAGGCAGCGAGAGGCCATTCAGCAAAGGGCCGCGTCCGGAGGGCAAGCCTTATGAGAAGCGCGAAGGTCCGCGCAAGCCCTACGCGCCGCGCGGCGACCGGCCGGCCGCTGCCGAAGGCGAGCACGGCGAAAAGCGCTTCGACCGTCCCAAGCGTGACTTCGGGGATCGTCCTAAGCGTGATTTTGGCGGCGATCGGCCGCAAGGGGCACAAAGGGCACAGGCGGCATCGGAGGGCGGCTTCAAGCCGCGTCCGCGTCGCGTCGAGGCAACGGAAGAAGCCGGCGAACGCATTGCCAAGCGGCTGGCGCGTGCCGGCCTGGCCTCGCGCCGCGATGCCGAGGAACTGATCGCGGCCGGCCGCGTCAAGGTCAACGGCAGGGCGCTGACCTCGCCGGCCTTCAACGTGATGCCCGGCGACATCATCCATCTCGACGGCATGGAGATCCCGCCGATCGAGCGCACGCGGCTGTTCCTGTTCAACAAGCCGGCCGGCGTGGTCACCACCAACCGCGATCCCGAAGGCCGCAAGACCGTCTTCGACGTGCTGCCCCCCGGGCTGCCGCGGCTGATGACCATCGGCCGGCTCGACATCAACACCGAAGGGCTGCTGCTGCTCACCAATGATGGCGGCCTGTCGCGCGTGCTCGAACTGCCGGCGACCGGCTGGCTGCGGCGCTACCGCGTGCGCGTCCACGGCAAGGTCGAGGAAAGCGCGCTCGCGGGCCTGCGCGAAGGCATTGCCGTTGACGGTGTCTTTTATGGCGCCATCGAGGCGACGCTGGACCGCGAGCAGGGTTCGAATGCCTGGCTGACGCTCGGCCTGCGGGAAGGCAAGAACCGTGAGGTCAGGAACATCCTGGGCTCGCTCGGTCTCGACGTGACGCGGCTTATCCGCATTTCCTACGGGCCGTTCCAGCTCGACGATTTGCCGGAAGGCCATGTGTTGGAGATCAAGGGCCGCGTGCTGCGCGACCAGCTCGGCGAGCGCCTGGTCGAAGAGTCCGGTGCCAATTTCGACGCCGATATCGCCAAGCCGTTTTCCAACAAGCCGGTCAGGCGTGAGCGGGAGGAGGAGCCCGAGCGGCCGAAATTCACCCGTGACGGCGAACGCCGTCCGATCGGCGAGGGCGGCCTGATCAAGAACCGCAAGCGCCGCGAAGGCAGCCGCGACGAAGCGCTCGGCAAGCTGTCGACAAAACCGGAGAGGAGCTTTGGCGAGCGTGGCGCCAAACCTGAACGCGGCGACTTCGGGGACAAACCCCGTGGCGACAAGCCTCGTGGCGGCTTCGGCGGCAAGAAATCCGAACGCGAGCAGCGGCCGATCGAACCGCCGGGCCAGCGCAAGGCCAATGTCTGGATGGCGCCGGGGGCGCGGCCGATCGGCAAGGGCAGGGCGGAGGCAGACGCCGCCAAGGCGGCGGAAAACAAGGCGCGCAAGGCCGCTTTCAAGCCGTCTTATGGCAAGCCCGGCGGTGCAAAGCCGTTCGGCAAGCCTCGTGGCGAACGTTCGGATAGCGGTGGCGACCGGCCGCGTGGCGGCCCGAAAGGAAGCAATGCGGATCGTCGGCGGTGAGCTTCGCGGGCGTCCGCTGGCGACGCCCCGCACCTTTGCCATCCGCCCGACGACCGACCGCACGCGTGAGGCGGTCTTCAACGTGCTGGCGCATCGCTTTCCCGAAAAACTGAACGGCGCGCGCGTGCTCGACCTGTTCGCCGGCACCGGCGCGCTCGGCCTCGAAGCGCTGTCGCGCGGCGCTGCCTATGCTGTCTTCATCGAGGAATCCGCCGAAGGGCGCGGCCTGATCCGCACCAATGTCGAGGCTTTCGGCCTCACTGGGCGCACCAAGATATTCCGTCGCGACGCGACGGCCTTGGGCGAGGCGGGCACCATCGCTGCATTCGGCCTGGTCTTTGCCGATCCGCCCTATGGCAAGAGCCTTGGCGAACGCGCGTTGCGCTCGGCCAAGGCCGGCGGCTGGCTCGCCCCCGGCGCGCTCTGCGTAGTCGAGGAAGCGGCGGCGGCGCCGTTCGAGGCAGGGCCGGGCTTTTCGGTTGTCGACGAGCGCAACTATGGCGAGACGGTCATCCGCTTCATCGAGGTTGGGTGAGGCCCCGCAATTGGCGAGGAAGCCGCGCCTTCAAAATGACGAACAATTCGCTTTGCCTCGACCAGCAACCCCGCCTATCGTTCCACCCCAAACCGGAGCCATCTATGACATTTCAGGCTGAATGGCTGCGCGGAACGCTCTTGGGACTGGCCCTGGTGATGGCCGAGCCGGCTCTGGCGGACAACAATCCCGACGACGGCGTGGTGACGGATTTCCTGCTCGACAACGGCATGGAGGTCGTTGTCATCCCCGATCACCGCGCCCCGATCGTCACCCATATGGTCTGGTACAAGATCGGCAGCGCCGACGAGCCGCCGGGCAAATCCGGCATTGCCCATTTCTTCGAGCATCTGATGTTCAAGGCGACCAGCAACCATGCGGCCGGCGAGCTCGATCGCGCCGTCGCCGCCATCGGCGGCTCGGACAACGCCTTCACCTCCTACGACTACACCGCTTTTCATGAGACAGTGGTGCCGCAGGCGCTCGGTGAGATGATGGGCTTCGAGGCCGACCGCATGCGCAATCTCATCCTCAACGACGATGTCATCAAGACCGAGCGCGACGTCATCCTCGAGGAGCGCCGCTCGCGCATCGACTCCAATCCGCAGGCGGTGCTCGACGAGGAGATCGACGCCACACTGTGGCAGAACCAGCCCTACCGCATTCCGGTCATCGGCTGGATGCAGGAGATGGAGAAGCTGAACCGCACCGACGCGATGGCCTTCTACAACAAATATTATACGCCCAATAACGCCGTGCTGGTGGTGGCCGGCGATGTTGAGCCGGAAACGGTCAAGCCGCTGGCCGAAAAGACCTATGGCAAGATCGCGCGCGGCCCGGATCTGCCGCCGCGCATCCGCCCGGTCGAGCCGGAGCAGAACACCAGGCGCACGGTGACGCTGACCGACGGGCGCGTCAGCGTGCCGAGCTTTACCACGCAATGGGTGGTTCCGTCCTATCACACGGCAAAGCCCGGCGAAGCCGAAGCGCTCGACGTGCTGTCCGAAATCCTCGGCGGCGGCAACCGCAGCCGGCTCTACCAGGAGCTTGTCGTCAGGCAAGGCATCGCCGCCGAGGCCGGCGCCTTCTTCCAGGGCACCATGCTCGACGACACCAATTTCACCGTCTACGGCGCGCCGCGCGGCGATGCCAAGCTTGCCGACATCGAGGCCGCGGTCGACGCCGAGATCGCCCGCATCGCGAAAGACGGCGTCACCAGCGACGAGCTGGAAAAATCCAAGGACCGTTTCGTACGCTCGATGATCTTTGCCCGCGACAAGCAGGAGGACATGGCCAACATCTACGGCTCGACGCTCGCCACAGGCGGTAACGTCCAGAACGTCCAGCAATGGCCGGACCGCATCCGCAAGGTCACCGCCGACCAGGTCAAGGAAGTCGCTGCCCGCTATCTCAATCTCGACCACGCAACGACCGGCTATCTTCTGCCGCAAACCCAAGCTGGGAATTGATTTGATGATGAGCCAGCATGGTCCCGCTCTGCCTTCCCCCCTCGTGGGCTCCTCACCTTCTCCCACAAGGGGAGAAGGGAAGCGCCAGCACGCCGGCCCTCTTCTAGCAACCCTGTTCCTCTCCCTTCTCTTTGTCATCCTGCCGGCGCTTTCCGCTCGCGCCGCCATGAACATCCAGGAGGTGACCTCGTCGAAGGGCATTGCCGCCTGGTTGGTGGAGGATTATTCGGTGCCGATCGTCGCCATCCGCTTCGTTTTCGATGGCGGCGCGACGCAGGATCCGCCCGGCAAGGAAGGGCTTGCCAATCTGATGAGCGGCCTGTTCGACGAAGGTGCCGGCAACCTCGACAGCGAGGCCTTCCAGATCAAGCTTGACGATGTCGGCGCCGAGATGAGCTTCGATGCGCAGCGCGACGGCATCTACGGCTCGATGCGCATGCTGGCCGAGCAGCGCGACGGCGCCTTCGACCTGTTGCGCGTGGCGGTCAACCAGCCGCGCTTCGACCAGGCGCCGATCGACCGCATCCGCTCGCAAATCCTGTCCGGCATCATCGCCAACGAGCGCGATCCCGATACGCTCGCCCAACGCAAATGGCTGGACGCGATCTACGGCAGGCATCCCTATGCGCGGCCCGACCAGGGCACCAGGCAAAGCATCGCGACGATCACGCCGGCCGATCTCAGCGCCTTCCACAAGGCAAGTTTCGCCCGTGACGGCCTGCATGTCGCGGTGGTCGGCGCCATCGACGCCGAGACGCTGAAGCAGAAGCTCGACCTGGTGTTCGGCAGCCTGCCGGAAAAGCAGGCGCTTACGTCCGTTCCCGACATCGACCTGAAGCTCGGCCAGCAGCTCGAGGTCGTCTACGACCAGCCGCAGGCCTCGCTGCAACTCGCCTATCCCGGCGTGAAGCGGAATGCCCCGGATTTCTTCGCCGCGGTGCTGATGAACGAGATCCTCGGCGGCGGCACCTTCACCTCGCGGCTGTTCGACGAGGTGCGCGAGAAGCGCGGCTTGGCCTACAGCGTCAGCTCCGACCTCGTCGACCACCAGCATTCCGAGGCGCTGTCCATCACCACCTCGACCCGCGCCGATAGGGCGGCCGAGACGCTGGCCGTGGTGCGCGACGTGGTCAAGCGCATGGCCGAGGAGGGGCCGACCGAAGCCGAGCTGGCGGCGACCAAGAAATACATCATCGGCGCCTATGCCATCAACAATCTGAATTCCTCCGGCGCGATCGCCTCAACGCTGCTCGAGATCCAGCTCGGCAAGCTCGGCATCGACTACATGCAGCGCCGCGCCGCCCTGATAAACGCGGTGACGCTGGACCAGGTGAAAGCGGTGGCGAAAAAGCTGCTTTCCGCCGAGCCGGCCGTCATGGTGGTCGGGCCGAAGCTCGGCGCGGCCAACAAGGGATGAGCCCTAGCTTCGGCATCGCCTTTGGCGGCGGCGGCGCGCGTGGGCTGGCGCATATCCACGTCATCGAGGTGCTGGACGAACTGGGCATAAGGCCGGCGGCAATCGCTGGCTCGTCGATCGGCGCCATCATGGGCGCCGGCATGGCCTCGGGCATGACCGGCAAGGACATTCACGACTATACGCGCTCGATCCTCGGCCGCCGCGCCGAAGTGGCGACGCGCATGTGGCGGGCGCGGCCCGGCACCTTTGCCGAAGCGTTGCAGGGCGGCTTGCGGGTCAGCCAGTTCAATGTCGAGCGCATCCTCAAGGCGTTCCTGCCCGATGCCATCCCCGAGACCTTCGCCGAACTCAAAATACCGCTGAAGGTGACGGCAACGGACTTTTATGGCCACAAGCTCGCGGTGCTCGACGAAGGCGAGCTGCATTCGGCGCTGGCCGCTTCGGCGGCGATCCCGGCGGTGTTCCGCCCGGTGATGCGCGACGGCAGGCTGCTGATCGACGGCGGCATCTACAATCCCGTGCCGTTCGATCTGATCGAGCTCGACGCCGACATCGTCATCGCCGTCGACGTGGTCGGCGCGCCGACCGAGGCCGGGCGCAAATTCCCGACCTCCGTCGACCTGATGTTCGGCGCCACGCAGCTGATGATGCAGTCGATCATCGCCAGTAAGCTGAACCAGAGCCGGCCCGACATCCTGATCCGGCCGGCGGTGTCGAAATACCGCGTGCTCGATTTCATGAAGGTCGAGGCGCTGATGGCCGAGACGGTGGCGATCAAGGACGAGCTGAAGCGCGAGATCGAAAGGGCGGTCGAGGCGCGGGCCAAGGCCGAAGCCAGCAAGCGCACCAACCGTCTCGGCGGATGACAGCCGTCAGGCGCCCGGCGTCAACGCCCGCTGGACCATGAGCGTATCCTTCGTAAGTGGTGCGGATCAGCTCGAGATTGGCGCCAATCTCAGCCCCACTTCATCTCGCCGGTGGCGACCTTGGAGCCGATGTCGAGCGCAACCCCCATGCCGAGGCCGGGGAAGCGGGCTTCCATGGCGCTCTTCAGCGCGGCAGCGTCCTTGGCCTTGGCCAGTTCTTCCTCGAAGGCGATGAGATAGGTTTTTGTGTGCTCGACGCCCGAAAGGTCGGTCGCCGCCCCAGGCGTCATGTGCCCAGGCACGACGATCGCCGGCTTGCGCGCCGCGATCTTTTCGAGGTTGGCCAGCCAGGCGGCGCGCAGTTCCCTGGTCGGGGTGTCGGCGGTCCAGACATGCACGCCGGCAAAGATCATCACCCCGCCGAACACCGCGTTCAGCGACGGCACGAACAGATAGCGCCGGTTGCCGAGGCCTTCCGCGGCGACGATCTCGATGCTCTCGCCGTCGACGCTGAGCGTCTTGCCGTCGAACGCTTCCGGGATGACGACGTCGGCCAGCGCCTGCGGGCCATTTTCCTTCAGCTGCGGCCCCCAGACGGCGAGCTTCTTTTCGACATTGCCGTTGATGGCGGCCACCGTCTCGGCTGCGGCGATCACCCGTGCCTGCGGGAACGTCTGCTTGATCCGCTTGAGGCCGAAATAATAGTCGGGGTCGGACTGGCTGACATAGATGGTGGTGAGCGTCTTGCCGGTCGCCTTGATCGCCTCGGCCACGGCCCGGCCGTCGGGGTAGGTGAAACCGGAATCGATCAGCACGGCTTCGGTGGCGCCGGAGACCAGCACCGGGGCGCGGAAGAAGCCGTTTTCGCCGGCGGGAAAATGCTTCCAGGAAAGCCCGCTGGCCGCATGGCCAAGCCCGGCGGGAGCAAAGACCGCGGCAGCGCCGGCGGCGAGGGTGGTTTTCATGATGCTTCTCCGTGTGAACATGGATGTCTCCTGGGAATGCGGAATTCGGCGGCCTCGATGCCGCAAGATGGCAAAAACGGAATGCATATTGAAGGCCGACAAAATAGACGTAATGTATGCTTTCGCCTGACAATGGGGCTGCATCTGCCATGAGCCACGCATGAACCTGAACCGGCTGGCCTATTTCGCGGCGGTGGTCGACGCCGGCTCGTTCACGCGGGCCGCCGAGCGGCTGGGCATCACCAAGGCGGTCGTCAGCCAACAGGTGGCGCGGCTGGAGCGCGATGTCGGAACGACGCTGCTGATCCGCACGACGCGCCGCGTCCATCCGACCGAGGCCGGCCGGACATTCCATGCCCGCTGCCTGCAGGTTCTGCAGCAGGCCGAGGATGCCTTCGACGAGCTCGCGCAGGCCGCCGCCGAGCCGACCGGCACGCTGCGCATCGCGGCGTCCAACGACTACGGCACGTCGGCGGTGGTGCCGGTGGTCGCCGCCTTCAGCGCGCGCTATCCCGCCTGCCGGGTGGAGCTGACGCTGGGCGACGAGACGATCGACCTGGTTTCCGGCCACATCGACGTGGCCATCCGCGTCGGCTGGCTGGCCGATTCCAGCCTGCAGGCGCGGCGCATCGGCACCTTCCAACAATTCATGGTGTGCGGCGCCGGGTTTGAAGGCCGGTTCACGGCCGGGGAACCGCAAGACCTTGCCGGGCTGCCCTTCATCGCCAACATGGCGCTGCGCGAACCGCTGCTATGGCAATTTTCGCGCGGCGACAACGAGCAGCAGGTCGTGCGCATGCAGGCAACGATCGCCATTGACGCGACGCCGGCAGTGCTGGCGGCCGTCCGCGCCGGCGCCGGCCTGTCGGTGCTGCCGGACTTTCTGGTGCGGGACGAGCTGGCCGCCGGGCGGCTGGTGCAGGTCCTGCCCGAGTGGCGGCTGCCCTCCGGCGGCATCTACACAGTCTACCCCGCCGCCCGCTTCCGCCCGCCCAAGGTGACGAGGTTTGTCGAGATGCTGATTGCGGCCGAGCAGAAGCTGGAGGCAGGCGGGCGGGGGCGCTGATGGGCGAAGCAGCGATCTCCCCCCCAACGGCAGGGCTATCGCATAGGGGGCCCCCCTCATCCGGCCGCTTCGCGGCCACCTTCTCCCCGCTGGGGAGAAGAGGCTGGCGTTAACGCCGGCGACCTCCTCTCCCCTCGGGGAGAGGTCGGATTGCCCCGAATTGCCCTTCGCAATTCGGTTGGCAATCCGGGTGAGGGGGCACTTGCCCCTATGCGATTGCTACAGTTGAAACGAAGGCCGGCGTTCTTTCGCGCCCCCCTCTGCCCTGCCGGGCATCTCCCCCTCAAGGGGACCCTCAGGGGGGAGATTGGCTGTCATCGGCGCTTTCGCCAGCGTTGCAGGATGAGCGCCAAGGCGGAAGCCGCGATCTCCCCCCACGTGGGGGAGATGGCCGGCAGGCCAGAGGGGGGCGCTGTCCCGCCGACCTATCAGTCGATGGCCTTAGCGTACCCGCGCAAGTTCCAGCTCATCACACGTTGAAACAAAGGCCGGCGTTCTTTCGCGCCCCCCTCTGCCCTGCCGGGCATCTCCCCCACGAGGGGGGAGATTGGCTCATCACGCCTTCCCCGCCGCATACTCCAGCGCCACCACCCCGTTGCTGAATTGCGTGGCGGAGATCAGCTCGAGCGGCAATTGCGCGCCGGGCGGGAATAGCAGCTTGCCCTGGCCGACGGCACCGGGGTAGCTGAGCAGCCTGATGCGGTCGACGAGGCCATGGCGCAGCAATTCCTGCGCGACGCTGAGGCTGCCATGCACATAGATGTTGCCGCCGCTGCCTTGCTTCAGCCCTCTGACCGCGGCCGGCAAGGCGCCCTGCAGCAACTCGGCCGGCTGCCAGTCCAGCGCCGTCAAGTTGGTCGAGGCGATATATTTCGGCAGCGCGTTGAAGCGGTCGGCGAAGTCTCCGGTCTCCTTGGGCCACGAGCCGGCAAAGATCTGATAAGTCGTGCGCCCCAAAAGCATGGCGCCGCTGTCGGCAAGCTCGTCGTCCTTGAATTTTTGCATTTCATCGTTCCAGGCCACGCTCGGCAGCTTTTCAACCTCGGCAATGCCATCGACGCTGATGAATTCGGTGATGATGAGTTTTCTCATGGCGGGTTCCTTCTGTCGGGGCGGCCGTGCGGGTCTTGTGCGAACTGCACCGTCAACTAGCGCGGCGCTTTTTCAGGTGGAGGGGTTTTCCCCGTTCGCTTCCAAAGACCGATACCGTGGGAAAAGCGTCTCCGACCTGCCCGTCGTTCGGCCATGCCACGAGGTCCGCGTCGGGTGGGGGCGGTCTTTTTTGCCTGTCCCCGATTGGATCTGGTTCGTAATTGCGGGCTGGCTACAGGCGGGCAATACCGGCTTTCAGCAGTCCTTCGCGGACGTGCTGCACATCAGACTCCTGGGCATAGTGCAGGGTGGCGATGAATGAATCGAGGTCGAATTGGGGATCGAGCGTTCTGATCTTGCCTAGATGCGCCGCGGCCGCGATTTCGTCGCCGAGCCAGCCGTAGCAGGCAGCGGCGAAAGCGTGCTGAACCGAGTCCATGGTTGACAGATGCATGAAAGCTTCGATCGCCTCGCCATACTGGCGCGCGGCGAAATGCGCCTTTCCCAGATGGCTCCAGAACCTCTCCGGGTGGTGCGGGTTCAACTGCATTGCCTTGCGGATCCACTCAATTCCCTCTTCCGGCCTCCCCAACCAGGTCAATAACTCGCCTTGCTGCACCACCACGAGGTCGTAATTGGGATTGAGGGCCAGCGCCCGCTCTTGATGGTAGCGCGCTGTGGTCAGCTCATTGTTGTTCACGTTCACTGCCGCGAGGATGCGGTGGACATCGGCATCGTTGTTGTCCAGCGCCAGCGCCCTGTCCAGCGCTGCCATAATGTTGTTCCAGACGGCATCCCTGTCTTCGCACCAGTTATGGACCCAGGCCTGGCCAAGAATGCAGGCCCGCCAGGCATGGGCATGGGCATAATCGGGGTCGAGCGTGACGGCCCTCTCTATCAAGGTTTGCGCGCGTTCATTATCCGCAATCGTGCTTCGGTGATGCAGCACCTTGGCAGCAAGCACACATTCATACGCGGCCATGTTTGCAGGTTTCGCCCGCGCGAGCTGGTCCCGCTGAGCCGCCTCGACACGACCGGGCAGCGTGGCTGCGATCGCCGCGGTCACCTCATCCTGAATCGCGAATATGTCGACCAGCTTCCGGTCATATTTGTCTGCCCAGATATGTGCGTCATTCGCCGTGTCGATGAGCTGAACCGTCACGCGCACCCTGTCGCCGATCTTGCGGACGCTTCCCTCCACCAGGTATTGGACGTCGAGTTTCTCGGCCACCTCGCGCACATTCACGGCGCGGTTCTTGTAGACGAAGGCGGAATTGCGCGAGATGACGAACAGCTCATGGTGGCGGGACAATTCGGTGATGATGTCCTCGGTCAGTCCGTCCGCGAAAAATTCCTGCTCGGGGTCGCCGCTCATGTTGCTGAATGGCAGCACCACTATCGAAGGTTTCGAGATGGATCGCTTTGCCTCGACTTGTGGCAGGACAGGACTGTCAAACCCAACGCGATAGAGGCGAACCGGGCGGCTGATGTTCTTTAATGTCTTCTCGCCCAGGTCCTCCATGGCGATTTCGAGACGGTCGGCAATCTGGGTCGCCACCGCTGCGGTCACGCAGATACCGCCGACGTCGGCGAGTTGCTCGATGCGCGAGGCAATATTGACGCCGTCGCCGAAAATGTCCTCATCGTCGAAAATGATGTCGCCGAGATTTATGCCGATCCTGAATTCGATACGCCGTTCTTGCGGCACATCCGAATTGCGCCGTTTCATGCGCTGTTGGATTTCCACGGCGCATTTCACGGCATCGGTCACGCTCTGGAACTCAACGAGCATGCCGTCTCCGGTGGTCTTGATGATCCGGCCCTTGTTCTTGGCGATGGCGGGATCGACCAGCTCTATGCGATGGGTGCGAAGGCGTGCGAGCGTGCCGGATTCATCGGCCTCCATTAGCCGACTGTAGCCCGCCATATCGGAAGCCAGAATTGCGGCTAGTCTCTGTTCCATCGCTGAACCAAAAACCAAGCCTACGCTTCCTGGGCTGCCAAATCCAGCAATTTGGGCTTGTGGCTGAATCAAGAAGTCTTCCTACCGCAGCAGCAGGAAAGGGCGGATCAGAACCTTCCGCCTGGTGGCTGCCAACTCGATCGCATCAATGGCGGGAGGCGCGGCGTCGAGCTCGTCGAGGCGACATATTTCGGCAGCGCGTTGAACCGGTCGGCGAAGTCTCCGGTTTCCTTGGGCCAGGAGCCGGCAAAAATCTCATAGGTCGTGCGCCCCAAAAGCATGGCTCCGCTGTCGGCAAGCTCATCATCCTTGAATTTTTCCATCTCATCGTTCCAGGTAACGCCCGGCAGCTTCTCGACCTCGGCGATGCCATCGACGCTGATGAATTCGGTGACGATGAGTTTTCTCATGGCGGATTCCTGATAGTCAGAGGACGGATGGTGCGGGGCGTTCTGCGACACGGTCCGTGAGAAATAGTGCTGCGCTTTGCTGTTTGGTCGATGTTAGAGGCAAAGTCGACCTCCGTCGACCTGATGCTCCGCGCCAACTCCAACCGGCGTAGAAGCGGGGAGGGGAGCATTGGAGGCGGTCGGTGCTTGTTTGTCTGCGATGGCCACTTCTGACCCGAAGGTGACCTAGCAGGCGGACCTCCAAATGACAGCTCTGCGCTTTTCAGTCATCCACGCAGGGGAGTTGCGCCAAAAGCGGCATTCGTAATGCCGAATGCAGCTCTCGGATGAGTAGTAAAAAGATCTACGAGCAGGTTTGAAGACTCACCGAAGAACTGATAGGCGTCTTCACACGAGGTCTCCCCTCGCATACGCGCTGTAGTAACTGCGGCGTAAGAGCTAATGTCTGCACATATCGTGCGCGCCATATCAATAACGCGATACATGGCGTGATTGGAAGGGAGACCTCGTGCCGATGTCCTTTTTTGGTATTCCTGTTGTCCGCGTGTCAATACCTCTCGAGTTGGCCAGTGAAGCGGCGCTCCTCACCTATTTGGGTATGTCGGCCAAGGAGTTGAAAAAGATTTGGTGGTTTCGCGGACGCATGTACCACCAGTTCGAGATCGCCAAGGGTAAGGACAAGACCAGGATTATCAGCGCGCCGAACAAGCGCCTCAAATATCTTCAGAGACAGATTGCTCCGCTACTTGACCGGCTCTATCGCGTGCGGAATCCAGTCCATGGCTTTGTCTCCGGAAAATCGGTAAAGACCAACGCGCTAGCGCACCTGCGTAAGCGCTTCGTGCTTAACATCGATCTGAAAGATTTCTTTCCGTCGATCACCGAAAACCGTGTCGCTGGCGTCCTTGAAGCTCTCGGCATTGGTAGTCGTGTGGCAGGCATCATTGCCCGGCTCTGCTGCCACAACGCTCATCTGCCTCAGGGCGCGCCGACCAGTCCGGTCCTCTCCAATATGATCTGTTTTCGCTTGGATAAGGAACTGCTTGCCTTCGCGAAGAGCGCGCGCTGCATCTACACACGCTACGCAGATGACATCACGCTTTCGAGCTATCAACCTATGGCGGCGCTGTTCGAGGGGTCGGCTCAGCCCTTGGGCCATTTCGCACCCGATCTCCTCGTTTCGGCCCTGCGCAACATCGTCGTCACTAACGGATTCGCGATAAACCCCGATAAGGCGCACTACGCCGACCGAAATTCGCGCCGGATGGTTACAGGGCTCAAGATCAACGAGCTAATCAATGTGGACCGCCGCTATGTCCGAAATGTTCGGGCAGCGCTCTATTCGGTGGAGACACTGGGCAGACAGGCCGCGCAGGCGAAGTTCAAGCGCGACCATGGCGGTACGTCCGACCTCGGCAAGCATCTCGGAGGCAAGATCGTCTGGCTCAGGCACATCCGAGGCCAATCCGACCCTGTGTTTCGGGCTATTGCTGTCCGTTTCAACGTTAGTTTCCCGGACCGAAAGATCGAGGTGACGCCGACTGCGGACGAGGTCCGGGACCGGGCTGTGTGGGTTATCGAGTATTGTGAGGGTGAGGGCGAGAAGCTCAAGCTGTTGCAGGGCAGTGCCTTCTTCCTCAAGGATGCCGGACTTGTCACCGCCGCGCATTGCGTAGAGGGAGTGGACGAGGTTGAAGTCTACCACCCGGGCAAGCCCTCTAACAGATTCAAGGCGACAGTGCTCAAGCGCGACGAGCATCGTGATCTTGCGATTCTTGGTCACGCTATCCCAACTACCGAATATTTCGACTTCGAACGATCAACTCACGCCGTTGCGGTCGGTCAAGAGTTGACCGCAGTCGGCTATCCAAGTTTTGGCCCGGGCGACAGGCTTAATGTCCGGGATGGAAAGATAAGCTCACTTCCTGTCAAGCACGGTGTCAAGCTGATCGAAGTGACGCAAAAGCTTTCGCAGGGCATGTCTGGTGGTCCCCTCCTGGACAGCAACGACGCGGTCGCCGGTGTCGTTCACAAAGGGGGACCGGGCGAAGGACGAGACTTCGCTATTCATGTCGAGGTGCTAAACGATTGGCTTGCTGAGTAGACGTTCGGGTTGTCCGCGCTGGCACGGGCCTACCCGACGCGCAATTGTTAAGGTATCCGCACGGAAGCGTTGCCCTCCGTTGCGGCTACATGAAGAAGCGGAATTGATAGGGGGCGTTTCCTAGACGATCCATGCGCTTCACAACGCGGGCGAGAACCTGTGCGTAGCCCATCGTCACTGGTAAATGGTCATAGAGCGCATCATTGTTCCAGTTCATTTTTGAGAGCGCCAAAGCCGAACGGGCTGTTTCGTCCCAAGGGCCATGCCCCGCATGGCGAACAAGTCGGATTGGCTGGGGTGTGCTCTTGCCGCCTTGGAAATAATCCCGACGTCCGGCAATCCCACTGACTGTGCCGCGCATCCAAAGAAGCGCATCGCGGGGGCCTAGGCTCAGAAGTGATCCCCGTTCGACAGGGTACGCTGCCGCTTTTCCCTTTGAAGAATTGCTGCTGCCGGAGTCGATGCGAACGCCACGCCAACCAATGTCCTCGACAACTTGGACAAGGTCGACCGCCTCGCAGAGATGGAGCGCTTCCATACATCCGTCGATTTCATCCGGCTTGGACTCTGTCGACTTGTGGACGATGACCCGACGCGGCACCCGGCCGGCATGCCTGCGCCGATAGAGATCGAGAGAGCGCGTCATCACCCGGAACATCTCAGTCCGTGACATGAATGGATTCTCGCGCTGGATCTCTACCTCGTGAGCGTCATAGGCTATGAACTCAAGCCCGGCTCCCTCCGCATCAAAGACTTGGCTACAGCATGTGACGAAGCGAGGACGGGCGGACAGGACAGGGCGCACGGCGTACGAGATGCCTATGAACGCGGTTTCGGCATCGGTATCGGCTAGCTTCCAAGGCACGCCGCCTGCTTTCGCATAAAGGGCTAGGCCAATGCGCCACATCACGCTCGCCCGGTCTGGGTAGGCGAGCGCCTTGTCTTCACGAACGAGCTGAATCGGCAAGCCGCGCGCCGCGGTCATTGCCTTTAAGTGGTCGTGCAGATCGAAATCCTCGCCGGCGGCGCCGACATAACCCGCCTGCCAACGCGCGGGGATGTAGATGAAAAGTACGTCGAACTCTGCGCGACGCGTATCCAGTGCTTGGATCGCCCGAGTAAGCCGGTCAGCGATCACAAGATGCGGCGTGGGAGAGGCCTCGATATCGCGGTCAACATTCGCATCGAGCTGCAGATGACAAGAAGTGGCCGCCCCGCGCATATGCAAGTTGAACACGGCGCTGAACCCGGGCCACTTCGGTAGGTAATCCTTCCGCTCGCGGGGCTCGAACACCGAGTTTAGCTCTTTCATGAAGTCGTAGAGGGCCTGACTTTGTCCAAAGGGAGCTATGGTCGCTACGCGTATTGGATCGGGCACCAAACCGGCGGAGTAGGGGCCATAACGGAGCAAGCCGCGTAGCGGGTGAATGTCCGTGTCGCCGGGCCGATCAGGATGAAACAGAAGCCGGGGCTCCGGCAGCCAGATATGTGCGCCAACCTCACTGCTCATGGGCCTATCCTCCGCGAGAACGCGGTCGCATCGGAGAGCTGGAAGACAGCTTCGACACCTGCGCTGACCCCTAATGCGCGCTGTGGAACTCCGCCCTTCGCGAGCCGGGCGGCCCAGAACCCGACTAGCGCATTCAGTGGACCGTTGTAGCGTTTCACGGTTCTTTCTCGTGCGAAGTCTGTCGCTGCAAAACGATTTTCATCCGAAAGGCCGGAAAATACGATTCGGGGCTCAACCAGAAGCCAAGGTCGTTCGTCTGCCCAATCGATCCGAAGGCCAACACCCTCACGCCAAATCAGTTCAGGGAATTTCTCAACGACCCCCGACAGTTTCCCAACGATGGATCTCAATTCTTCCCATTCGGATGACTTGGGATCGGAGGGGGCGAGGAGATCGGTGGTTCGGCGATGGTCAATCGTGAGCCCGCCTTCTCTCGCAAGCGCGCGCGATAGAGCATCGCGCAGAAGTCCGCGTTCGCCCGTCTCGTTGCGGAGGCGCTGCGGCTCGATGGGGTGAAGAGCAAAATCGGTGATCCCGAATGGCTCGAACGCGGCACGAAGGTCGGTATCCGCCCCGAACGCCAGGACGCCAGCCCTTGTTCGTGTGCACAACACGTCCACCTCGGCCGCCGCCACCGCTGTTCGCACAGCCGCATGACCTTCGATATTGCACACGATCCGTCGGCAGGTCGATGGCAAGACAGAGATGGGGAGGGCATTGAGCCGAATGACGGGCCAACCCTTCTTGCCGGCCGGCGCGGGCGTCGCGGTCCACCGCCGCCGTTCGCCTGCAACGGCATCCAATGTCGTCGTGTCGATTCCTTTCAAAAGCCGCACAAGGTCGCGAGTTGTCTCGTCGAAATTCTCGATAGTCACCAGTCCGCCATCGATTCCGCTCTCGGCTGCGCGAGTTAGTAGCGAGATCACGGCAGGCAGCGGGGGATAATCTCCGCGATGCAACCAGAACAAGCCGCCTGGAAAGCTGGAACCCTGCTTCACTGCTTCTGTCAGTGTTGACATAACTGATTCATCACGCCCGCTATAGCCGGCCACGACCATCCCAGACGTTTGGCAGGCTTCTATTAGGACATGCCTGAGTTGAGCGTCTTGGTGGCGAAGCTCCTCTGGCGTGTTCTTCAAGCGCCGAAAACGAAAATCGCCGTGCAACTTGATTTGGGCGGGCCAACGTTGTCCGCTGATTGTCTCGCGCGCCAGTTCGGGCGCCTGCAATCCCGCAGTTGTGAGCGCGGACGTAGTGCCAAAGACCTTTGCGCACGCGTCGTCGACTAGGTCGTCGAAGTTTGTTGTCCAGATGATCTTTGAGTGCTCGGCCATCAGCAACGTCGCTAGCGCAAGATGGCCGTAGGACGGCTTGGCGCCCCGTGTTCTGGACTCGATGTACGTGCGGCGATCGGCTTCGCTTGGCCAAGCGGCTTCGAATATGGCTGCGTATTCATCTGGCGCACCTTCGACGGGGAAAGTGCCCGACGAACTTATGTAATTTTGAATGAGGGAACGGACCGCCGGGTTGGTCAGGTCCTCGACCGATTTCGGTGATACTTTTCTCTGACTAACATAGAGCGCCTGCTTGAATTCCCAGAGCATTTCGCCGGCGGTTGGAATACCGGAGGACGCTGACGCGCCCGCTCCAAGTAGCCACATGAGACCACCCGCACGCATTTGAAAACGGCGGGCGAAGTCGTCGGACTCTACAATCGGATAAACGTGCTCGATTCGCATCGTGACATAGTATCAGGTCGGGTGTGGGAGTAAGGCTCAGTTGATCCAATCCCAAGGCAATAATGTTACTTGCACTAGGTTGGGTGAGTTTGCGCGAGGGTTCCTATAAACGACCTCTTGCCCTCCCCCGCATCCTTTCCCTAATCTCCCTCTGAGAAAACCTTTTCCCAAATCCCCCGCACTCGCTGACCTCACCAGTCAGCACCTCGCAAGGCGATAAGAGAAAATCTTTTCCCAACTAGGGACTCATACCCAAACCATGGTCTCCGACGCCCAGCCAGTCTCAGCCAAGCAGCCCGTCACGCTCCGCGAGGTGGCGGCCATTGCTGGCGTCAGCGTGGCCACGGCGTCCAAGGCGCTGAACGGGCAGGGGCGGATGACGGCGGAGACGCCGGCCCGGATTCGCGAGACGGCGCAGCGGCTTGGCTTTCGCCCGAACGGCCTGGCGCAGAGCCTGTTGCGGCGGCTCCTTTAACGTCGAGCCAGCTGACTACCGACCTGTCGCCGCGCCTTCGGCGCGCATTTGTGACGGTCACCGCCCTCATCAAGCAACTCTGATATTTGGCATCATGGTGCGATGCCAAGCCGTTGCCGGAGCGGATGCTGGTAACGTCGGCAAGCGGAACAATCCGGCAGCCGGCGGGTTTGTAGGATGAAGGGCGATCTGTTTCGGAGGAAGATTGCGATGAAACGCGTCCTTGCCCACCATGCGGTACGACTGATGCTCGGCGGCGCCTGTCTGCTGACGGTCGTCGAGATTCCCAACCCGATTGCGCCATTGTCGCTCGTGTCCGAGGCAAGGGCTGCCACCACCGTTTCGATCAGCACATTCTACGAAGACCTGTCTTCCTATGGTGATTGGGTCTCGTATCACGGAGCGACCGTTTTCGTGCCGGTTGATGTGCCTGACGATTGGCGTCCCTATACCGTTGGACACTGGGCCTATACCGAGCAGTATGGCTGGCTGTGGGTATCCGACGAGCCATTCGGCTGGGCGACGTACCATTACGGCCGGTGGGGCTATGCCGACGATATCGGCTGGTACTGGGTTCCGGGCACCCGTTGGGCGCCGGCATGGGTGAGTTGGCGTCGTGACAGGGAGCACATGATTTGGGCTCCGCTGCCGCCGCGCCGCGATCCGGATCTGATTTCAATCGAGGTGACCTTCGACACGACGCCGGATTATTACTGGGTTGTGGTCCCCACCCGCGAATTCCTTGCTGCGGACATTTCCACCGTCGTTATCCGTGATGAGCCCGAGTTCGTGCGCATCGTCGAGGCGGCCGAGCCGGCCGGCGACGTGACGATCCAGAACAATGTGGTGATCAACAAAGTCATCGATGTCGATGTGATCGAGAAGGAGACGAAGCAGGAGGTGACTGCCGTCAAGGTCAGCAAGACCGACGCGCCCGAACAGGCCGGCAAATTGGAAAACGATACGGTCACGGTCTTTGAAGGTGAGGTGAAAGCCGATGCCGATGCCAAACCGGCTAAGCTCAAAGACATCGAGGAGGTGAAGCAGGTTCAGGCTGGCCGCAAATCGAAGCCGACCGAAGGCGCAGCAACGACCGAACAGGCCGAACCGGAAAAGACCGCCAAGCCTGAGAAGCCGACGACCGAGGAGCAGCCCGCCGCCGGGCAGCAGCAGGCCGAACCCGAGCAGGCAGCCAAGCCTGAGAAGTCGAAGGCCAAGGAGCAACCCGCCACGGAACAGCAGCAGGCTGAGCCCGAACAGACGGCCAAGCCTGAGAAGCAGAAGACCAAGAAGCAGCCCGCCGCGGAACAGCAGCAGGCCGAGCCGGAACAGGCGGCCAAGCCTGAGAAGCAGAAGACCAAGAAGCAGCCCGCCGCGGAACAGCAGCAGGCCGAGCCGGAGCAGGCGGCCAAGCCTGAGAAGCCGAAGACCAAGAAGCAGCCCGCCGCCGAGCAGCAGGCCGAGCCCGAGCAGGCGGCCAAGCCTGAGAAACCGAAGACCAGGAAGCAGCCAGCGGCCGAGCAGCAGCAGGCCGAGCCCGAGCAGGCGGCCAAGCCTGAAAAGCAGAAGGCCAAGGAGCAGCCCGCCGAGCAGCAGCAAGCCGAGCCGGAACAGGCGGCCAAGCCACAGAAGCAGAAAAACAAGGCGTGCGATCCGCAGACTGAGAGCTGCTAGCCGTACGGGTAGACTGCGGCACCGCGATTATTCGATCGCGGTGCTCGCTGAGCGACCATTCCCCCTTGCCATCCCCACATCCTTCGTCCTAATCTCCCCCTGAGAAAACCTTTTCCCAAACCGCCCGCAGCCGCTGACCTCACCAATCAGCACCTCGCAGGACCACAAGAGAAAAGCTTTTCCCACCTGGGAGGATCGATATCCAAATCATGGCGTCCGACGTCCAGCCAACGCCCGCCAAGCAGCCCGTCACCCTGCGTGAGGTGGCCGCCATCGCCGGCGTCAGCGTCGCCACCGCCTCGAAAGCGCTGAACGGGCAGGGGCGGATGACCGCCGAGACGCGCGAGCGTATTCGCGAGACGGCGCAGCGGCTTGGCTTTCGCCCGAACAGCCTGGCGCAGAGCCTGCTCAGGCGGCGCTCCTTTACCGTCGGGCTGTTGACCAACGACACCTATGGCCGTTTTTCGCTGCCGCTGATGGCCGGCGTTTCCGATGCGCTGGTCGATGCCGGCGTCTCGGTGTTTTTGTGCAATGTCGAGGACGACCCGCGCCTTGCCCAGCTGCATGTCGATGCCATGCTCGACAAGCGCGTCGACGGCATCATTGCCACCGGCAAGCGCATCGACCGCCATCTGCCGGTCGACCTCGCCAATCTCGGCATTCCGGCGATCTATGCCTTCACCGAGCCCGATCCCAACGCCATCGCTTTCGTGTCCGACGATGCCGGCGGGGCGCGGCTGGCGGTCGAGCACTTTTGCCGGCTCGGGCGCCGGCGCATCGCCCATGTGTCCGGGCCGGCCAGCTTTGCCGTGGTGCATGCCCGGGCCGAAGCCTATCGCGAGGTGCTGGCCGAAAATAACCTGCCGGTCATGGAGCCGCTGCTCGGCCCCTGGTCGGAAGCCTGGGGCCACGAGGCGGTCAGAAAACTGTTCGACGGCGGCGATGGCACGCGCGAAAAACCCGATGCGGTGTTTTGCGGCAACGACCAGATCGCGCGCGGCGTCATCGATGCCTTGCGCGAGCGCGGCATCGGCGTGCCGGACGAGGTCGGCGTCATCGGTTTCGACAATTGGCAGATCGTCGCCGAGGCAACCCGCCCGCCGCTGACCTCGGTCGACATGAATCTCGCAGCACTTGGCCGCGAGGCCGGCCTTGCCTTGCTTTCGCTCGTCGGCGGCGAACCCGCTCTGCCGGGCATTAGAAAACTGCCGTGCCGGTTGGTGGTGCGTCAGTCATGCGGCCGTCCGCCGGACGGCTGAACGAAACGGGCCGTGTCGATAGTCACCAGCTTGGGGGCGCGGCTAAATTAAGACGCCAAATTAAAACCATGTGGAGGAGAAGCATGAGAACCACCATTACCGGGCTCGCCATCGCCGCGAGCATTTTGGGCACGCTGGCGACGGTCGGCTCGGCCGCCGCCGATACCGCCAACATCTGGGTTCGCGCCGACGGCTCGAACTTCATGCCGCGCATCGTCGATGCCTTCAACAAGGGGCATCAGAACCAGATCAAGCTGGACATCATCCCCAACGCCGAAATCATCCCGAAATACGGCGCTGCCGCCGCCGGCGGCACGGCGCCCGATGCGCTGTCGCTCGACCTGATCTACACGCCGTCCTTCGCCGCCGCCGGCCAGCTGGAGGACATCACCGACTGGGCGAAATCGCTGCCCTATTTCGCCAGCCTGTCGCCGGCGCATGTCAAGACCGGCACCTATAAGGGCCGCATCTACGGGCTGCCGTTCTCGGCCGATTCCTCGGTGCTGATCTGGAACAAGAAGCTGTTCAAGCAGGCCGGCCTCGATCCGGAAAAGGGCCCGACCAACTGGGCCGAAATCGAAGCCGACGCCGAAAAGGTCAACGCGCTCGGCGGCGACATCAAGGGCTTCTACTTCTCCGGCAATTGCGGCGGCTGCAACATCTTCACCTTCACGCCACTGATCTGGGCCTCGGGCGGCGATATCCTGACCGAGGACGGCTCCAAGGCGACGCTGGACACCCCGCAGATGCGCGGCGCCATCGACCTCTACCGTTCGATGGTCAAGAAAGACCTGGTGCCTTCAGGCGCGCAGACCGACACCGGCTCCAACTTCTTTGCCGCCTTCGCCACCGGCAATATCGGCATCTCGCCGTCCGGCGCCTTCGCCATCGGCGCGCTCAACACGCAATATCCCGATATCGACTACGGCATCACCTTCCTGCCCGGCAAGGACGGCGGCTGGTCGTCATTTGCCGGCGGCGATAATTTCGTCGTCACCAAGGGCACCACCAAGGTCGCGGTGGTGAAGGAGTTTCTCGACTTCGCCTATTCGCTCGAGGGCCAGACCATCCTGGCGAAATACGGCAGCCTGCCGGTGCGCGGCGACATCGCCAATGAGGCGCTGAAAGATCTCGACCCGCGCTACAAGGTCGCCGCGGAGGCAATGTCCAAGGGCCGCACGCCCTATTCGGTGGTGTTCAACGACCTGATCAACTCGGCCAACGGTCCGTGGAACCAGATGATGAACGAGGTCTTCTTCGGTGAAGACGTCGACGGCGCCATCGCCAACGCGCAGGAGACCATGCAGTCGATCATCGATTCGGCGCCGCAGAAGTAAAGCGCCGGCGCCCGGCCGCCCGCCTGTCTCCCTGGACGGGCGGCCGGGCAATTGCATCGGAAGACCGCCCGCAACTCACCTTGGAAGGACCGATTGTTAATGTCGGCACCGCCCCTCATCCGCCTGCCGGCACCTTCTCCCCGTATAGTGACGGGGAGAAGGGGCTGGCCGCGACCCTGGCACCCTTTCTGCAACGCGGGATGTTGGCGAAATCCTTTGCGAAGGCACCCTTCTCCCCGTCACTATACGGGGAGAAGTGCCCGGCAGGGCGATGAGGGGCAGCGCAAACCAGACGCGATTGACTTGGGGCGGGAGACCGAAGATTTGCAACCATTCAACCGCAAGAACCGCGCATGACCACCATCACAGCAACCACCGCCACCCCGGCACGCGCATACAAACTGGTCGGCGCCGGCCGCCGGCAGTGGATCGGCCTGCTCTATGTCGCGCCGGCCGTCGCCCTGGTCGTCGTCTTCTTCATCGTGCCGCTTTGCATGACCGCCTGGATGTCGCTGCACAACTGGCCGCTGATGGGCGCGCACAGCTTTGTCGGGCTCGACAATTACTGGGCGATCCTGCGCGACACCCGCTTCTGGAACGCGCTGCGGTTCACCGGCTACTACACGGTGGTGGTGACGATCGCGATCTTCGCCGTCGCCTTTCCGCTGGCGCTGTTCATCGAAAGGCCGCGGCAGCTGACCGGCTTCTACCGCACGTCCTTCTTCATGCCGGCGGTCATCGGCTTCGCCTCGGCGAGCCTTTTGTGGTCGTGGCTGCTCAATGTCGATTCCGGCCTGTTCAGCCCGGCCGCTTTCGAGCTTGGCCTGACCGAAAAGAAATTCAATCTGCTGGCGACCTTCCAGCCGGCCTTCTGGTCGATCATCGCCATGGTGGTGTGGAAGGTGGCGGGCTTCACCATGATCATCCTGATGACCGGCCTGCAGTCGATCCCGCCGGATCTGCAGGAAGCGGCGATGATCGACGGGGCAGGGCCATTCGCGCGGTTTCGCGCCATCACCTTGCCCTTGATGCGCCGCACGCTGGCGCTGGCGCTGATCCTGTCGGTTGCCGGCTCGATCCTGGCCTTCGACCAGTTCTACATCATCCTGCGCGGCGGGCCGCGCAACCAGACGCTGACCGCCGTCTACTGGATCTTCAACCAGTCCTTCGTGTCGTTCAAGCTCGGCTATGGCGCCGCCCTTTCGATGGTCCTGCTGGTCATCCTGGTGGCGCTCAGCCTCATCCAGCTGCGGCTGCTGCGCAATCCGGAAGGGGTCGACTGATGGCGCTAGCCCGCAGCCGCAAGAGCCGCATCGGCACGCAGATTGCCGAGCACGCCACCGGCATCACCGCGTCCATACTGTTCCTGGCGCCGATCGTCTGGACCGTTCTTTCGGCGTTCAAGCCGGCGCAGGAGGCGCGCCAGCCACCGCTGCCGCCCTGGCCGACAACTGGGTTCTCGCTCGAGAACTACGCCACGCTCAACACCTTCGGCGATGGCCTGTGGCTGCCGGCGCAAAACAGCATCTATGTCTCTGTCATGACGGTGGTGCTGTCGGTGATCGTCAGCGTGCTCGCCGGCTACGGTTTCTCGCGCTTCCGTTTTCCGCTGAAGAACCTGCTCTTCGTCGTCATCCTGTCGACGATCATGATCCCGTTCCAGTCGATCCTGACGCCGATCTTCCTGGTGCTGACAAAAATCGGCCTGCACAACACGCTGACCGGGCTGGTCTGCGTCTACGTCACGCTGCAGCTGCCGTTCTCAATCTTCATGATGCGCAACGCCTTCGACGCGGTGCCGCGCGAGATCGAGGAAGCCGCGCGCATGGACGGCGCCAACAACGTCACCATGCTGTTGAGGGTCATGCTGCCGCTGGTCTGGCCGGGCATCGTCACCATCGCGCTGTTTGCCTTCCTCGGCGCCTGGAACGAGTTTTTGGCCGCGCTGGTGCTGATGACCGACCAGTCGAAATTCACGCTGCCGATCATGATGACCGCACTGCAGTCCGGCCGCTTCGGCGCCATCGACTGGGGCGCTGTGCAGGCCGGCGTCACCGTGATGATGGTGCCGTGCCTGGTGCTCTTCCTGCTGCTGCAGCGCTTCTACATCCGCGGCCTGATGGCAGGGGCCGTCAAGTGACCAATCGAACCGAACCGGAGTAAATTGATGACCGCATCGCCATCCGCCAGTCAGGGCGCCAAGCCAAAACTCGCCTTCCGTCCGCTGCCGGTGCCGCAGGTCGACGTGCGCGGCTTCTGGGGCGACCGCGTCGATGCCGTCGCGAGCAAAACCGCCGGCATCCTCTACGATCGCTGCGTCGAGGCGCGCATGCTCGAGCAGATCGATCCGGACCGGCCGTCGCCCGGCGTCGTCATTCCATTCCATTCACCGTCGCCGGACGAGGCAGCCACCGCCGGCAACGAATTCACCGGATCGACGGTGACGACCCAGATGTTCTGGGACTCCGACTGGGGCAAGACCATCGAGACCGCCGCCTATTCGCTCTACCGCCGCCGCAACGAGGAGCTGGAGAAGAAGATCGACGCCGTCATCGACATGTATGGCAAGCTGCAGCAGCCCGACGGCTATCTGTCGAGCTGGTACCAGCGCATCCAGCCGGGCCTGCGCTGGACCAATCTGCGCGATTGCCACGAGCTCTATTGCGCCGGCCACCTGATCGAAGGCGCGGTCGCCTATTACCAGGCCACAGGCAAACGCAAGCTGCTCGATATCATGTGCCGCTACGCCGACCATATCGCAGAAACATTCGGTCCCGAGCCCGGCAAGAAGAAGGGCTATTGCGGCCACGAGGAGATCGAGCTGGCGCTGGTCAAGCTGGCGCGGGTGACGGGCGAGCGCAAATACATGGAGCTTGCCAAATACTTCATCGATCAGCGCGGCCAGCAGCCGCATTATTTCGACGAGGAGGCGCGCGCCCGCGGCGCCGACCCGAAGGCCTATCACTTCAAGACCTACGAATACAACCAGTCGCACAAGCCCGTTCGCGAGCAGGACAAGGTCGTCGGCCATGCGGTGCGGGCGATGTACCTCTATTCGGGCATGGCCGACATCGCCACCGAATATGGCGACGACACGCTGCGGGTGGCGCTCGACCGGCTGTGGGACGATCTCATGACCAAGAACCTTTACGTGACTGGCGGTCTCGGGCCATCGTCGCACAACGAGGGTTTCACTGCCGATTACGACCTGCCCAACGACACCGCCTATGCCGAGACCTGTGCTTCGGTCGGCCTGGTGTTCTGGGCAAGCCGCATGCTCGGCATGGGCCCAAATGCGCGCTACGCCGACATCATGGAGCGGGCGCTCTACAACGGCTCGATCTCGGGCCTGTCGCTCGACGGCTCGCTGTTCTTCTACGAAAATCCGCTCGAAAGCCGCGGCGCCCACCACCGCTGGAAATGGCACCGCTGCCCGTGCTGCCCGCCCAATGTCGGGCGCATGGTCGCCTCGATCGGCAGCTATTTCTATGGCCTGTCGGACACAGCACTTGCCGTCCACCTCTATGGAAACGGCACGGCTCGTTTCGATATCGCCGGGGCGCAGATAGAGCTCACCCAGACCAGCAATTATCCCTGGGACGGCGCGGTCTCGATCTCCGTCGAACCGGAAGCGCCGACCGAGTTCACCTTGCACCTGCGGCTGCCGGCCTGGTGCCGCAAGGCAACGCTCAAGGTCAACGGCGCCGATATCGATCTGGATGCTGTCACCAGTGACGGCTATGCCGCGATCCGCCGCGAATGGCGCAAGGGCGACCGCGTCGAGCTCGATCTCGAAATGGCCGTCGACCGCCTCTACGCCAACCCGCAGGTGCGGCAGGATATTGGCCGCGTCGCACTGGCGCGCGGACCGCTGATCTATTGCATCGAAGAGACCGACAATTCCAGCCAGCTGCACCGCATCGCTCTACCGCGAACGGCCGACATCGAGACACACAAGCAGCCGAACCTTCTGGGCGGCGTCGTGACACTTTCGGCTATTGCCAAGAAGGAGGCTTTCGAAAACTGGGAAGAGGGGCTCTACCGCACCGAACCGCCGGCGGTCGAGGAAGCGAAAGTCACCGCCGTGCCGTACTTCGCCTGGGACAACCGCGATCCCGGCGAGATGCTGGTCTGGCTCAGGGACGAATAAAGCCCGACGGCGGCGCCCGGCCGATCTCCTCGGCCACAAGTTCCTGCAGCTGCCAGAGATTGCGGTCGCGGATGCCGCAGGCGTCGAGATGGCGAATGGTCTCGAACAGATATTCGGCGCCCGAACCCCAATGGCCGACGGCCGTGGCCAGGGTCGCCGCTATCGCTCGCTTTTCGAGCTTGCCGGCATAGCGCGGATTGGCGGGATCGACAACGAAACCAAGCGCTTGGCCCATGCCGTCGCCCGTCCTGACCTGCAGCCAGCGCGGCACGTTGACGGCCGGCAGGATGGTCATCTCGCGGCGCAGCAGCGCTTCGAGATTAGCCGCCACTGGCTCGGCGATCTCGAACACCATCCCCTGGCATTGGCCGCCGCGGTCGAGCGCCATCATCAGGCCGGGCTGCTCCACCGTGCCCCTGAAGCGCTGCACCGTAAAACAGAACGAACGGTGCCAGCCCGTCGCTACGGCCCGTTCGCCACCCCTGACCTCGCCGGCCGGCTTCCATAGCAGCGAACCATAGGCGAACAGCTTCACCGGCCCGGCCGGCGCGCCGGCCAGCACCTCGTCGCGAATGCGCGCGTAATCGGCATCGGTCATGTAGACCATGCCCGGCGTCGGCCCGGCGTCCTCGACCGCCCGCAAGGTGCGGGCGACCAGCGCCTCGGTCAGCGCCATCGGTGACTTGCGCGGCGCCGACTGACGCCGCGATGCGGCGGAAATGACCTTGCTCATCCTCGCACTCTCAGCTTTGCCGCCATGTTGCCGAAGGCTGGAGGATTCTCAAGGGCCGAGTACGCGGGCGCGGCATCAGGGTTCAAAACTGTCGTGTACAACAGCTTGACGGAATCGCACAAAATACGCGGCGGACTTTTGCGCGTCGAATTCCAGCCACGGCACCGCATCGCTCTGCCGCGAACGGCTGAGATCGAGGCACACAAGCAGCGAACCGTCTGGGCGGCGGCGTCACGCTTTCGGCGATTGCCAAAAGGAGACTTTCGAAAACTGGAAAGGGGCTCTACCGCACCGAACCGCCGGCGGTCGAGGAAGTGAAAGTCGGCGCCGTGCCGCATTTCGCCTGGCACAACCGCGACCCCGGCGAGATGCTGGTCTGGCTCAGAAGCGCCGGATAGCGGTATCGCCAATTTGAGCCGCGTGAACGCCTTGAATTCGCCGGGGCGCGCGTCATCTAGCTTTGAGTGGCGCCTGCCATTTGAACGGGTGGAGGCAGATTTTGGCGCTCGAAGCTGTCGCGCGTCCGAACGCCGGTGGCCGCTTTGTTGCGGTAGCCGTCGTCGCGGTGCCGTTGGCTTTCGTCGTCAGTGGGCTGGCCATTCGCTATGCCGCATTTGCTTCGGTTTCGGCAGAACCCGGCTTCGCGGCCTATGCCCAGGCGCTCTGCCGCTGGGATTGCGCGTGGTATGTCGGCATTTCCGAACACGGCTATGAGCGCTTTCCCATTCCAGGCCAGAGCAATGTCGGACGCTGGGGCTTTTTCCCGCTCTATCCGATGCTGGTGGCGGCAATCCGGTCTGTTTTCCGCTTTCCGACGATACTCGTCGCGTCGATCACATCGATTGCGTGCAGCTATGCCGCCTGTCTGGTGGCGTGGCCACTGCTCGAGAAGAACATGCGCGCTTATGTTCTGTATTGCGCCTTCCTGCTCAGCGGCCCGTTCTCCTATCACTTCACGACTTTCCTGACCGAACCTCTTTTCGTACTCCTGACTTCGTGCGTTTTTCTGGCGCTCAAACGCTCCAGCTATCTGGCTGCGGGACTGTCATCGGCTCTCCTGTCGGCAACCAGGCTCGTCGGGGTGCTCGTTGTATTCGCGACCGTCATTCAGATGTTCACGGATTACCGCGCAAAGGGCGGATCGACGCTGTCGTTCCCGCGTTGGCTGCTTGGCCGACCGGATCTGCTCGTCGCCATCTTCATCTCGCCAGCCGGCCTATTCGCCTACATCCTGTTTCTCTATCTGACCATCGGCGACGGCTTTGCCTTCCTGCACGTGCAGCGCGCGTTTGGACGGGTGCCGGGCAATCCGCTCGCCTTTATATGGGACGGGTTTTCGGCCGTTCCGACAACTGGATGGCTGCCCACGGCGCCGCAATGGAGCGCGCTCGCCGCACTCATCGGACTGGCGCTATCGGCGGTTCTGGCGGTTCGCAGGCAATATGGCGCCGCGTTGTTCTGCGCCTGCTGCATCATCCTGCCGCTGATCACGAACCTGGCCTCGATGGTCAGATACGTCGTTGGGCTTGCACCTCTGACAATATTGCTGGCCATGCTGTCGTCGGCGTCGAAGCTGACTTTTCTTGCGGCTCTGGCTCTCTTCCTGGGCGCCTGTTATTTCATGACCGTGGCATGGATCGGAGGCTATCTTGCCCTGGTCTGACATTTCGGGCCGGTATCTGCGCGGGGCCAGGCTTGCCAGCTACGCGCTGGCGGCGGTTCTGGCGGGAACGGAAATCGTCATTCTTGCGCTTGCTCTCAATCCGAATGTCAACGCCGATTATCGCGCCTATTACATTGACCGGACGACGACCTGCCTCAATCGCGATGCGGTCGGCAGCTATACCCTAGGCGAGACGGTGTCGTTCCGGTCCGACGGAGCCAAAAAGGCAGCCGGCATGAGGGTCTGCGGCTGGTCGGGACCCGTTGCCGACGGCACCCATTCCCTAGGCGAGACCTCGCGGCTTCGGCTGAAGATACCGCCGCTCCACGACAGTGTGACGGCCACGCTGCAAATGGCCGCCGCCATTCGCCCGCCGCAGGTCACGCAGCGGATTATTATTTCGGTGAATGGCGTTCGGGTGCATGCGGTGACGCTGTCCGGCAAAGAGCCGCGAACGGTCTCGTTCGTCATTCCAACGGCGGCCCTCGCCGAGGCCAGGATACTCGATGTCGCCTTCGACTACCTCGACGGCATTCCGCCAAGTTCGGCCGCCAGCAACATCTACAAGCGCGCCATCAAATTGTTGTCGTTCCGGCTCGATCCTGTTGAGCCGGGTTAGGGCGGGCGATCACGTTGCTGGCCGGGTCTTCGCTGCGCAAAAACCCACCGGTCGAGCATGAGAAGATTGACCGCTGGAACAAGCAAGCATGTAACCAGAATGGCGATGATCGGCGGCAGGCCGAGTTTGGCCGTCAAAACCGCCGGCGCCGCGTAGGCAACGGCGAAGCCTGTCGCCGTCAGCAAGAAAAAACGCGGAGCTTCCGATCGATGCGATCCGCTCGACGCGAAAGTCACGAACTTATGCGCGAGATAAGAAAACAGGGCGGCTGCGGTGTAAGCCGCGAGCGAGGCACCGACCGGCGAGAGGCCGAACCGTTGCCATTTTACCAAAGCGGCGGCCATCACTGCATAAAGGATCGTTGCGGCGATGCCGACCGACCCGAAGCGCGCCAGCACCCTCAGCCCGGCGTCGCCGGTTGAACGGCGCTCAGACACGCGCACTACACGCATACTGCGCTCCAAGCGGCAAAGGCGCGAATACCCGCTCGACCCTTCTGGCCAAGGGCCTTGCCGATGGCAGCAGCAGGAAATGCTCGGAGCGGATGTCCCGGAAGCCTGTTTCCTGAAAAACGGACCTCGCTTTGGCGGCGTTGAGCAGAACCGCGTCGTGATCGAACGGACACCGGAACACAGCAAGGCGCGTCAGTGGATTGTAGGGATTGTGCTCGATAATGCAGGCGACGCCGCCCGGCCGTACGACGCGCCGCATTTCCAGGAAGAAATCGAGCCAGGAGGAGGGCGGAACGTGATGGACGACGCAACTGGCGAAAGCCAGATCGAACGTGCCGTCCTCGTAAGGCAGCCCCTGAGTGCTGCAGGTCCTGTAGGCCACGCGCGGATTGTGTTGGCTGGCGTGCAAAATCGATTCTTGCGAGACATCGCAACCATCGACGCTGTCGAAAGCACCGTCGAGGTAGGGGTGGAGCGAACCGACGCCGCAGCCGACATCCAGCGCCCTTACAGCCGACCCACCCTGCCGAAGCTTTCGCTCGAAGACCAGACGCCGCAGCAGATCCGCCTTGGCGACAAGGAAGAAGTCGTGGCTGAGTCCGGAAAACCGGATGGACCCTTCGACCGCCTCGCCATAGTTGGATTTATAGCTGTCGAAGAGTTCGGCCATTGGCGGGGACTCCACTCCTGGGTTTGTGAAACGATCGGCGGCGCTCACCGGAGGCGGCACGCATCGACTCGTCGAAGCCGGTGAGCCGATCGATGACATAAAGCGGGCGGCGTTTCACCTCGGCGTGGATGCTGCCGACGTAGAGTCCGACCACGCCGGTCATGAAAAGGTTGATCCCGCACAGGAGCGACACGATCACCACCGTGGATGTCCACCCGGCAATGATCCCGGTTTCAAAAAACCAGGCAAAGATGGCGTAGGCGCCAAAGACCCCCGCAAGCGCGGAAATGACCAACCCGCCCCAGAGCGCCAGGCGCAACGGCTTCTCGGAGAAACTGACGATGCCGTGAACCGCAAGGTGCATCATCTTCCAGAACGGGTATTTGGTCTGGCCCAGGGTTCGTGCGTGGCGCTCAAATGGCACGGCCGTCTGCTTGAACCCCATCCAGCCGAACATGCCCCTGACGAAGCGGTCATGTTCGGGCATACGCTTGAAGGTTTCCAGCGCCTTGCGGCCGACTAGGCGGAAGTCGCCGACGTCGCGCGGAATATCGACCGACGTCATTTTCTCCAGCAGGCGATAGAAAAGACTTGCCGTAAAGCGCTTGAACCAGGATTCGCCCTCGCGCTTGACCCGGCGGGCGTAGACGATCTCGAAACCTTCCTTCCACTTAGCCACCAGATCGAGAACGACTTCCGGCGGATCCTGCAGGTCCGCATCCATGACGATGACGGCATCGCCCGCAGCGGCGTCCATGCCGGCGGTAATCGCCACCTGGTGGCCGAAATTGCGGGAAAATTCGATCAGCCGAAAGCGCGGCTCGGCGGCGACCACTTTTTGAAGGTATTCGACGCTTCCATCGCGGCTTCCGTCATCGACGAAGATGGCCTCCGTTTCGCCGTCCAGCCGGCCGATAAGCGAACTGATCCGCTCGATCAGCCGAGGCAGCACCTGTTCTTCATTGTATACGGGCAGGACCAGCGAGTAGCGCGGCGGTGACCTGTTCACCGTTATTCCCGGGCCTTGGACCACAGACTCTCGCATGCGGTTGAAAATGGAACGCAAGCTACAAAGTTCCAAAGGCAATTAAGAAACTGCTAATTTAGTTAGTTCTGAAGGGGATACCGATCCTCGAGGAGGACTGAAGGGTGTCGTGGTGACGTCGGACGTCCGCATCGAAGCGTGAAATTATCGGTAGGCTGCCGGCGCGATCGGCCTGGCGAGAAGCAGTCGCTGAGGCATAACCCGTTGACCGCATTGCCTGCTCCCGGACTTGCCTGTTGAAGCAGCACTACGGGTGACCTGAGCGTGCGGGCCGACCGCTTCGACGCATGTCAGACATGGCTCATGGAACATGGTCGCCGAGCCCGGCCGAGTATCGCGCTTGTAGGCCGCCGAGCGTCCTGGCCGGAACCTATCGTACCGGCCGGGCCTTAGCTGGTCCGGCCGGTACGATACAACACTTGCTGGCCAGACGAGGGCGGCCGTCAAGCGGCCGGCCGGATGTTTTGGTTCACCCGGAAGAGGTTGTTCGGGTCGTATTTCTTCTTTAGCGAGGCCAGGCGCTCGTAGTTATCGCCATAAGCCGCCTTGAGCCTTCCCTCGCCCTCGTCATCCATCATGAAGTTCAGATAGGCGCCACCCAGATCGAACGGATGCACGGCCTCCCAGTAGGCCTTGGTCCAGCGCGTCACCGGCCCCGCTTTCTGTGGGTCCGGATCGATCCCGGCGATGACCATCGACCAGGTCGCATCACGGTAATTCCAGGGTGTCTCGTCTTTGCCGACGCGATGGACCGCGCCGTCGATCGGATAGAGATGCATGAGCGATAGCTCGCTCGGTGTTTTCGCCGCCTGCTCGAGATGAGCGTCGATCGCCTCGTCGGACAGCGTCTTGACAAAATCGCCCCGCCAATACCACTGCATCCCCTTCGGGTAGAGCCCATCGAACATGCTCTGCACCGCGGGATAGGGCATCATTCCCATCCAATTGAACCAGGGCGCGGGGAGCGCATCGAGTAGCGGAGCCAGCGCCTCTCTGCCCTTTTCCTCCGGGCCGTTGTAGCAACACATCAGCAGACACATCCGCTTTCCCCAAAACTCTTCCGGGAACGGTGCGCTCGACAGGATCGTCTTGAGCCCGAGGAAGATCCCGAGTTCCTCGGGCGCGCGCGGCAGGAACTCGCGATAATGCTGCATGATGGTGCGGGCCTGGCGCTGATCCCATGCGATCGGCCCCGCAAAGACCATGCTGACCTGGTGGAGCTTGAACACAAAGCTGGTGACGACGCCGAAATTGCCGCCGCCGCCGCGAAGCGCCCAGAACAGGCTAGGGTTCCGCTCCTTGCTGGCGGTGACGAAGCTGCCGTCGGCAAGCACGACATCGGCCTCGACCAGATTGTCGATGGTCAGGCCATATTTGCGCGTCAGATAGCCATGGCCGCCGCTCAGCGTCAGTCCGGCGACCCCGGTGGTCGAGATGATGCCCGCCGGTACGGCCAGGCCAAAGGCATGGGTTGCGTGGTCGAGGTCGCCCTGAGTGCAGCCCGGACCCACCCGCGCCGTACGGGCATCCGGATCGACACGCACGCCGTTCATCGCCGACAGGTCGATCACCAGACCGTCGTCGCAACTCCCCAATCCTGGTCCGTTATGGCCGCCGCCACGTACCGCAACCAGCAAATTGTTGTCGCGGCCGAAATTCACCGCTGTGATCACGTCGGCCACGTCCACACAGCGGGCGATGATCAGCGGCCGCTTGTCGATCATGCCGTTGTAGAGCTTGCGGGCCTCATCATAGCGGGCGTCGCCGGTCCGGATGACTTCGCCCCGCAGGCTTGCTGCGAATTTGGTGATGTCTTCATCGTGCATGACATTCCTCCCTGTTATTGGACCTGTCGGCCGGTCGATGAAACGCTAATCCCGTCCGCTGTTCCCGCAAATGTCACATCGTCCATTTCTGTTGCCCGATCGTTCAGAGTAGGATTAGACCGGATGGGTAGTTGCTCGGGCGGCTGTATTGCCGGATAGTTCGAGATGCCTGGCCGAAAAACTCGTTGTCAAAGGGAGTAGCCGATCGTTTCCGGAGGTGTAGTGCATGGATGTCCTTTCCGATGTGCTCCGAGCCGTTCGCCTCACCGGTGCGATCTATTTCGACGTCGACGCCAGCTCTCCCTGGGTCGGCGAGTCGCCGGGCACGGCCGACATTGCCGCCGCCATCATGCCGGAGGCAGAGCACATCATTTCTTTTCATGCCGTGATGTCGGGCTCGTGCTGGGCCGCGCTGGCAGACGATTCGGTGCCCCCGGTGCTCGTGAACGCCGGTGATGTCGTTGTCTTCCCCGGTGGTGTTCCGAACGTCTTGAGCTCTTCGCCCGGAGCGCGGGGCGAACCCAATATGGCGATGTATTATCGGCCGATTGACGAGAGCCTGCCGTTCGCGGTGATCCATGGTGGCGGGGGAGACGAGCGGACCCGGTTCATTTGCGGGTATCTTGGCTGCGATGCACGTCCCTTCAATCCTCTCCTCGCTGCATTGCCGGCCATCCTGTGTGCCCGCAAGCCCGCCGATGGAAGCAGCTGGGTTATCGACCTGTTTCGGCTGGCGCTGGCCGAAGGTGGCAGTGGGCGGGCGGGCGGTGAAACGATCCTCGCCAAGCTGAGCGAGCTGATGTTTGTCGAGATCATCCGCCGCCATCTCGAGACCCTCCCCGGCGATTCGCGCGGCTGGCTGTCAGGCCTACGGGATCCACATGTCGGCGAGGCGCTCCGGCTCATCCACGCTCGCCCCAGGGAGGAATGGACATTGGACCGGCTCGCCCGCGAAGTAGGGCTCTCGCGCACGGCGTTTGCGAGCCGCTTTACCCACTATGTCGAGGTCTCGCCGATGCACTATCTTGCTCGCTGGCGTCTGCAACTGGCGGGACGTTTGCTCGAACGGCCCGAAATGAGCATTGCGCAAGCGGGTGCCGAGGTCGGCTACGAGTCGGGAGCCGCCTTCAATCGCGCCTTCAAAAAGTTCGTCGGCATTCCACCTGGCACCTGGCGAAAGGGACGGTCGGCGTTGCTCGAGGCTCAAAGATTGCCCGCTGGCGTCGTGCAATAGGAAAGAACTGGCCGGGCGTTGACGCTGCGGTCTGCGTGCCGCGTCCCAATGCTCGAAAGCCCCCTGGCACAAAGCGGTCGACGATGACCGGCCGCCTCGGCGCGCTAGGGCGAGGCGTTTCAGGCTTCGCGCCTCAATCCTTCGCGCGCTCGACATACGCGCCATCCGCCGTCATCACCACCACGCGGGTGCCGGCGCTGATGTGTGGTGGCACCAGGGTACGCACGCCGTTGGACAGCGTTGCCGGCTTGTAGGACGAGGACGCCGTCTGGCCCTTGGTCACCGGCTCGGTCTCGACCACCTCGAAAGTGGCGCGCTGCGGCAGTACCAGCGAGATGGCGATGCTGTTGTATTGCGAGATCTGCACCGGCATGCCTTCCACCAGGTAGGGCGCCATGTCGCCGACCACGCTCTCCGGCACCGCCACCTGGTCGTAGCTCTCCGGGTTCATGAAATGAAAGCCTTCGCCGTCCTGGTAGAGGAAAGTGTGCTCGCGCTCCTCGACATAGGCGCGCTCGACCTGCTCGGTGGTGCGGTAACGCTCGGAAACTTTAACCCCGTCGGAGATACGCCGCATGTCGAGCTGGGTGACCGGCGTACCCTTGCCAGGATGAATGTTTTCGGCAAAGAGGATCACATAAAGCTTGCCGTCCTTTTCGACGACGTTGCCTTTGCGTAAGGAGCTGGCGATGACCTTCACGGGTTTCCATCCTGATAAAATTTGTTGGCGCAAATCGGCTGGAGAGGCCGTTGGGTGCGGCCTAGCGCATCTTGGCCGCAATCGCCAGCCCTCTGTGCAATTCGCCTGAAGCCGATGACCGCCGCTTCGCCATGGTGGACGCCGCATGTCCATGCCGACCGCCGGCCGCGGCTGATCCTGCGCAACGCCATTGCCGCCGGCATGCGCGACTGGTTCGCCCGCCGTGACTTCGTGGAGGTGGAGACATCGGCCCTGCAGATCTCGCCCGGCAATGAAGCGCATCTGTCGGCCTTTGCCACCGAGGCGATCGGGCCGGACGGGCAGCGCCAGCCGCTCTACCTCCACACTTCGCCGGAATTCGCCTGCAAGAAGCTGCTTGCCGCCGGCGAGGAGCGCATCTTCAGCCTCGCTGCTGTGTGGCGCAACCGTGAGCGCGGCCCCTTGCACCATCCGGAGTTCACCATGCTCGAATGGTACCGCGTCGGCGAGGCCTATGAGAGCCTGATGCGCGATTGCGCCGAGCTCGTCGCGCTGGCGGCCGAACGGGCGGGCGCAAAGCGTTTTAGCTTCCGCGGCCGCGAGGCCGACCCGTTCGCCGAGCCGGAACGGTTGAGCGTCGCCGAAGCCTTCATGCGCCATGCCGGCATCGATCTGCTGGCGACTGTGGCAGCCGATGGCAGCACCGACCGCGCGGGGTTGCATGCCGCCCTGGTCCAGGCCGGATTGCGGACCGCGCCCGACGACAATTGGGCCGACCTGTTCAGCCGGGTGATGGTCGAAAAAATCGAACCGGCGCTGGGGCAGGGGCGCGCCACCATTCTTTTCGGATATCCGATCTCGGAGGCGGCATTGGCCAGGCCGAGCGCCGACGATCCACGCACCGCCGAGCGTTTTGAGCTTTATTGCTGCGGCGTCGAGCTTGCCAACGCCTTTGGCGAGTTGATCGATCCGGCCGAGCAGCGCCGGCGCTTTGCCGCCGAAATGGACGAAAAGCAGCGTGTCTATGGCGAACGCTATCCGATCGACGAGGATTTCCTCGCCGCCCTCGCCATCACGCCGCAAGCGAGCGGCGCGGCGCTCGGCTTCGACCGGCTGGTGATGCTCGCCACCGGCGCGCTCAGGATCGACGACGTGATCTGGACGCCGGTGGCCGCTTCCTGAGGGATTGTCGATCTCGCCATTGCCGCTCACCTGCCTGACACTGGCAGCCCTGTTCAGGCGCTTGATGCACCCGCTTTGCGCCTTCTCCCATTGCAGAAGCTGCATCGGGACAATAGATGGTGCAGCAGCGGCTGCCCTTCAGCCGGCCGGAAATAACAGGATTATGCGCATGACCGATACGCTCGACGCAGCGAAACTGACCGACCGCGTCGCGGCCCTGGTCGAGGCTGCCAAACGGGCCGGCGCCGATGCCGCCGATGCGGTTGCAGTACGCGGCCGCTCAACCGGTGTGTCGGTGCGGCTTGGCAAGGTCGAAGGCACAGAGGCGTCCGAGAGCGAGGACGTCTCGTTGCGCGTCTTCGTCGGCAGACGGGTGGCGAGCGTTTCGGCAACGGCGGCATCCGACCCCAATATGCTGGCTGAGCGCGCCGTCGCCATGGCCAAAGTGTCGCCCGAAGATCCCTATCAGGGTCTCGCCGATCCGGCCTTGCTGGTCAAAAAGCCGCGCGATCTCGATCTGTTCGACGCCACCGAGGTATCGGCGGACCAGTTGAAGGAAGCAGCCCTTGCCGCCGAGGCGGCGGCGCTTGCCGTCAAGGGCGTCACCAATTCGGCCGGCAGCGGCGCCAGCGCCGGGCTCGGCGGCCTTGTGCTCGCCACTTCGCATGGGTTTGTCGGCCATTATGTCGCGTCGCGCTTTTCGCGCTCGACCAGCGTCATCGCCGGCGAGGGCACCGGCATGGAGCGCGATTACGAATTCTCCTCGCGCCAGCATTTTTCCGATCTCGACGCGCCGGAAGACATCGGCCGCAAGGCCGGTGAGCGCGCCGTACGCCGCATTGGCGCGCGCAAGGCGGCGACCGGGCCGGTCGACGTGGTGTTCGATCCGCGCGTCGCGCGCGGCATTGCCGGCCATCTCGCCGGTGCCATCAATGGCGCCGCGGTGGCGCGCAAGACCAGCTTTCTGCGCGACATGATGGGCAAGAAGGTGGCTTCGGCCGCAATCACCGTCACCGACGAGCCGCTCCGGCGCCGCGGCCAGGCCTCGCGCCCCTTCGACGGCGAAGGCGTCGAGGGCGAGAAATTGTTCATGGTCGACAAGGGCGTGCTCAACCACTGGTTCCTGTCGACCTCGGCGGCGCGGGAACTCGGCCTCGTCACCAATGGGCGCGGCTCGCGCAGCGGCTCGTCGGTCTCGCCATCGTCGACCAATCTCGCCATCGAGCCCGGGGAAAACACGCCGGAAGAGCTGATCAAGTCGCTCGAGACCGGCTTCTACGTCACCGAAGTGTTCGGCCAGGGGGTCGACATGGTGACGGGCGAATATAGCCGCGGCGCTTCCGGCTTCTGGATCGAGAATGGCGAGCTGGCCTATCCCGTTGCCGAGGTGACCATCGCCTCCAATTTGAAGACGATGTTCCTCAACATGGTTCCGGCGAGCGATCTCGACCGCAATTTCGGCACTGCCGCGCCCACGCTTTTGATCGAAGGGATGACCCTTGCCGGAGCTTGATCCGGCCGTCTCGGCCGGCGCTACTGAAGACCTGCAGCTGCTGCGCGACGCTGCCCGCGAGGCGGGGCTCATCGCCATGCAGTACTTCAACAACAATCCGCAAGTATGGATGAAGGGCGGCACCTCGCCGGTCAGCGAAGCTGATCACGCCGCCGACAAATATCTGCGCGAGACCTTGCTGGCGGCCCGGCCGGACTATGGCTGGTTGTCGGAGGAAACCGTCGACGACCCGGTAAGGCTTGTCGCGCGCCGCACCTTCGTCGTCGATCCGATCGACGGCACGCGCGGCTTCCTCGAAGGCCTGCCCACATGGTGCGTCAGCGTCGCGGTGGTCGAGAACGGCCGCACGCTTGCCGGCGTGCTCGACTGCCCGGCGAAGGGCGAAATCTATTGGGCGCTGCCGGGCGAGGGCGCATTCCTGAATGGCAAGCGCATCAGCGTGCGTCCGCCGTCGGAAACGGCCGAAATCGCCGGACCGAAGGCGATGATCGACCTGATGCCGGCGAAATGGCACAAACGGCTGAAGCGCGTGCCCTATATTCCTTCGCTCGCCTACAGGTTGGCGATGATCGCCGGCGGCCAGCTCGATGCCACCTTCGTCAAGGCCAACGCGCATGACTGGGACATCGCCGCGGCCGACCTCATCCTGCGCGAGGCAGGCGGCGCCGTGCTCGATCGGCACGGCCGCGCGCCGCTCTATGCCGGCGAAGTGATCCGCCACGGCGCGCTTGCCGCCGGCAGCGGCGAACTCCTCGCTGTGCTCGCCGGCGTCATCGCCGGGCTGGACAATTGACCATCATCAATAGTTCCAAAGTCGGCGGCTTTGGTCTAGACCTGTCCCAAACTCACGATATGTGAAGGATCGACATGGCCGCTGAAGACGGAAAGAAACAGCTTTTGCACCTGGTGTTCGGCGGCGAACTCAAGAAGCTGGGCGGCACCGAATTCCGCGACCTCGACGCGCTCGACGTAGTCGGCATCTATCCCGACTATCAATCGGCGCACGCCGTCTGGAAGGCCAAGGCGCAAGCCAGCGTCGACAATGCCCATATGCGTTATTTCGTCGTTCACCTGCACCGCCTGCTCGACCCCGAAAACAAGGCTGCCGGTTGACATCGATGAACCATGAAGCGGTCAAGCGATCAGCCCCGCGGTCGGCGGTCAGACGTCGCAAGCCGAAGACGTTCTGGCGCAAGATCCGCGAACCGCTGGCGCAGTCGCGATTCGTCAAGAATGCGCTTGCCGCGCTGTTTGCGTATTTCGTCCGCCTTGTCCGCCTGACCAACCGCATGGTCGACGGATCGGCGAAGTTTTCCGGCGGCGCCTATGCGCAGCTCGAGCCTGGCATCATCGCGCTCTGGCACGGCCAGCATCTGCTGACGCCGGCCTATTATCCCAAGGGACGGCCACTGGTTGCCATGGTGTCGCGCAGCGCCGATGCCGAGCTCAACGCGCTGATGGTCGAGAAATTCGGCATCGAGGCGGTGCGCGGCTCTGGCGGGCGCGAAAGCGCAAGGCATCTCGACAAGGGCGGCGCCAAGGCGCTCATCGCCCTCAAAAAGTCGCTCGCCACCGGCAAGAATGTCGCCATGATTGCTGATATTCCCCACGGCACGCCGCGCGATGCGGGGCTCGGCGTCGTCCTCCTGGCGCGGCTGTCCGGCCGGCCGATCCTGCCTGCCGCGATTGCCACCAGCCGCCGCAAGGTGATCGAGGGCAGCTGGGACAAGACGACGATCAACTTGCCCTTCGGCCGCTCCTCGATTGTCGTCGGCACGCCTGTCTTCGTGCCGGCCAACGCAGACGCCGCGGAAATGGAACGCAAGCGCCAGGAGGTCACGGCCTCGCTCAATGCCGCGACCGCCGAGGCCTATCGCCTTGTGGACGGTTCGAAATGAGTATGCGCTGGGCGCGCGCCTTCCTGACGGCATACCGCTTCGCCGGGGCCGCCGCCTACCCGCTGGTCGGACCTTATGTCGCCTGGCGCACATCCAGAGGCAAGGAGGATCGCATTCGCCGGCGCGAGCGCTACGGCGTCGCCGGACGCGAGCGCCCCGAAGGCCCGGTGATCTGGATCCATGCAGCCAGCGTCGGCGAGACCATCGCCGTCGTGCCGCTGGTCGAGAGCATTCTCGACTACGGCGTCAACATCGTGCTGACGACGGGCACCGTCACCTCGGCGCAGGTCGCCGAAGAACGGCTGGGCGGCCGCATCATCCACCAATATGTGCCGCTCGACCTCAAGCCGGCGGTCAGCCGCTTCCTCGATCATTGGCAACCGGACCTGGCGATCATCGCCGAATCGGAGATCTGGCCGATGACCATCCTGGAACTCGGCGCCCGCCGCGTGCCGCAGGTTCTGGTCAATGGCAGGCTGTCCGACCGCTCCTTCAAATCCTGGAAGAAGCGCGCCAACATCGCCGAAGCATTGTTCGAAAATCTCGCCCATGTCGTCGCCCAGTCGGATCTCGATGGCGAGCGCTTCCTTTCGCTCGGCGCCCGGCCGGTCACCGTGTCCGGCAATCTCAAGGTCGACACCGCGCCGCCGCCGGCCGACGAACGGGCACTGGCGGCGCTGAAACGCCAGATCGGCGCTCGCCCGACCTGGGCGGCGATTTCGACCCATGACGGCGAAGAGGCGGTCGCGGCCGAAGTTCACGCCATGCTGCACAAGCGGCACCACGGGCTTTTGACGATCATCGTGCCGCGCCATCCCGAACGCGCCGGGCAGCTGGCCGCCCAGATTTCCGGCATGGGCCTGAAGCTGGCGCAGCGCAGCAAGGGCGACAGGATCACCGCCGATACCGATATTCTGCTCGGCGACACGATCGGCGAGATGGGGCTTTATCTGAGGCTGACGGAAATTGCCTTTGTCGGCCGTTCGCTGACTTCCGAGGGCGGCCAGAACCCGCTGGAACCGGCCATGCTGGAGACAGCGGTGCTTGCCGGCCGCAACGTCCAGAATTTTCGCGAGGCCTATCAGCGCCTGCTCGACAGTGGCGGCGCCAAGCTGGTGCGCGACCGCGATATGCTGGCCGGCGCCGTCAATTTCCTTTTGACCAACGAGGTGGCTCGTCACGAAATGATGGCGGCGGGTGCGGCGACCGTCGACGAGATGCGCGGTGCGCTGGCACATACGCTCAGGTCGCTCGAGCCCTATATCCAGCCGCTGGTCGTCAAGTCGCGCCTGAAGGGCGCGAACGGGCGTTGACGTGACCTCGGAAGCGCCGCCCTTCTGGTGGGAAGAGCCGGACTGGCGGGTCGTGGCGCTGTCGCCGCTTTCCGCCATCTATGCACTTATCGCCGGTCGCCGCATGCGGCACGCGCCGCGCGAAAAAGTCGAGGCGCCGGTGCTCTGCATCGGCAACTTCACGGTCGGCGGCACCGGCAAGACGCCGGTGGCGATCGCATTGGCCGAGCAGGCCCGGCGCATGCAGCTCAATCCCGGTTTCCTGTCGCGCGGGCATGGCGGCTCCTTCGCGCAGCCGCATGTCGTCGATCCGCACCACGACGCCGCCAAGCATGTCGGCGACGAGCCGCTGCTTCTGGCCGAACATGCGCCGGTCGCGGTGACGCCGAACCGGGCCGCCGGCGCCAGGCTTCTGCTGGAGAAGCTCGGCTGCGATTTCCTGATCATGGATGACGGTTTTCAGAGCGCGCGCATCCACATCGATTATGCGCTGGTCGTCGTCGACGCGCGCCATGGCATCGGCAATGGCCGCGTCATCCCCGGCGGACCGCTGCGGGCGAACATCGTCGACCAGCTGGTCTTCACCAGCGCCTTGCTGAAGATGGGCGAGGGCACCGCGGCCGACACGGTCGTGCGCCAGGCAGCGCGCGCCGGCAGGCCGATCTTCGAGGCGCACACCGCCCCGAGCAGCACGGTGATGCTGGCCGGCAGGCGGTTCCTGGCGTTCGCCGGCATCGGCCATCCCGACAAGTTTTTCGACACCGTAGCCGAGGCCGGCGGCGAGCTTGCGCTGACCCGACCGTTTCCCGACCATCATTTCTACAGCGCGGACGAGCTTGCCGAATTGGCGGCGACGGCACGTAAAGCCGGGCTTGGCCTGATTACCACCGCCAAGGATGCTGCCCGCCTGCGTCACGGCGCAGCGCCGCCGGAATTCCTCGACCGGCTCGATGTGCTGGAGATCGACACCGTCTTCGAGCTCGACCATGTGCCGCAACGCATCATCGACGAAACGCTGGATGCCTGGCGGCAGCGCAGGCTTAGAGGCTGACCAGCAGCTTGGGCACCGAGGCAATGCGGGGACCGGAATTTTTCCGCCGGTCGAGTGTATTTTGTTCTTGCTTTGTGCCGGCAGCTATGCTACTAATTTGTATATGGTGATGATTCGCCGACGACCCGCCCTCGAGCCCCGAGGCGGGTTTTTTATTTCAAGATAACTTCTAAGGTTTCGGTGTCGCTGGCTTGACGTCGCGGCAGGAGACGGCGCGCGAAGGATCGCAACGGGGCGACTTGCATTTGCGTCAGACTACCGTCGGCGGCGCAGTTCCGGATGCGCTTCGATCTCGCGGCGCAATGATGCAGCGGCATTCAGATAGGGTTCCTGCCTGGCGACACTCCAATATTTGAGCTCGTCGAGCGGGATGCTCTCGCCGGTCACCGCACAGCGAACGAAGGCGCCGGGGCTAGTCACCTGGAAATCGCCGTCGAGATAGCGGATGCGGGCTTCCTTGCCGCCGGGGCCTTCGAAACGGTTCATCATGGGGTGGAGCCGAAATTCATGACGATGTCATCGCCACAAATTGCGGCGAGGTCAAGCTTGGTTGGCTTTGCCTGCCTCTGTTTCTGGTGACACTTGCTCGAACAAGCCGGCAAAGCGGATGCCAATGCATGTCGCGCAAAAGTGTGCAGCGGTTTTGCGATAACGACATGCATAAACACAAGAACCTGAAGCGCGTCGCATGAGGCCGGTCGAACGCGACGCGCTTCAGGCATCTCATTCTTCGGCGATGATAAACTCTTCGATCCTCTCCGCTGGCAGCCCGGCCTGGACTGCGATGCGACGAGCAAGTTCGGCTGCCGCGGCGCGCGGCCGCCCCAGCGGCCGGTCGAGCCAGTAGGATATCGGACTGAGGGCACGGCGCTCGTCTACGGCGACGATGCGGCCCGATTTCAATTGGTCCACCGTCAATGGCGGACGCGCCAGCGCAATGCCGAGCCCGTGCGCGGCGGCGTCGAGCACGAGGTTGTAATCCTCGAAACGGCGGTCGTGCGGCCGCGGCCGATAGTCCATCTCCTGCGCCGCAAACCAGGCGCGCCACGCCGAAGCGTCGGAATCGTTGATCACCGGAAATTCGAGCAGCCGGGCCGGATCGCCGCGGCCGATCTCCCTGGCTAATTCCGGCGAGGCGACCGGGAACACATATTCTTCGAAAAGCTGCACCGAGATCCGGCCCGGAATGCGGCCGCGCCCGCAGCGGATCGACAGGTCGATGCCCTCGTCGGCAAGATCGCCCTGGCGGATGTCGACGTCGAGCACGATGCGCAGCTTGGACGGGTGGTTCTCCAGCGCCGCCATGCGCGGCATCAACCACAGCCCGCTGACCGAGGGGATCGAGGTCAGCCGCACCACCGCCGTGCCGCGCGGCTCGACCCAGCGATCCGAATTGCTGGCGATCAGGGCGAAGGCTTCGGTGGTGCGCAGATGCAGGCGATTGCCCTCGACGGTCAGCGAGACGCCGCGCGCGCCGCGATCGAAGACTTTCAGCCCGAGCCAGTTCTCGAGCTTGGCGATCTGCCTGCTGACGGCGCCATGGGTGATGTTGAGCTTCTCGGCCGCCGCCGAAAAGCTGCCTGCCCGCGCCGCGGCATCGAAGGCGCGCAGGGTTTCAAGCGGCAGCATCGAGTCTGAGCTGTGATCCATAGTCACAGGTGATACTCGATTTGTTCGTTTGTCAATCGACGCGCAATAGCGTTTCTCTACTTCATGGCATTGGATCGCGAGGACACCGAGATGAGCGTCTATACCGGCACGTTGAATACGACACAGCGTATGGATGCCACAGCTGCCATCGCGGTGGCGCTGACGGTGGTCGGCTGGGCTTCGGCCTTTCCGGCGATCCGCGCCGGCCTTGCCGCCTTCGGGCCGCTGGAACTTGGCGCGTTGCGCTTTGCCATCGCCGCGGTTCCGGCGGCGATCTTTCTCGCGGTCAAGCGGCCGGCTCTGCCCAGGCTCGACGAACTCTGGCGCTTTGTCTTCGGTGGTGCCGTCTTCGTCGCGCTCTACACTGTGATGCTCAATTTCGGCGAGCTGACCGTTTCGGCAGGTGCGGCCGGCTTCATCATCAATATCAGCCCGATCTTCACTGCGATCATGGCCATGGCGCTGCTCGGCGAACGCTTCTCAGGCCTGGCCTGGGCCGGCACATTCCTGTCCTTCGCCGGTATCGGCATCATCGCCATGGGCGAGGGGCAAGGCTTGCATTTCAACAATGGTGCGCTGCTTGTCCTCGGCTCGGCGCTGTGCTCGGCCGTCAACACCATCGTTCAGAAGCCGCTGTTTGGTCGCCACCACCCGCTGACCATCTCGGCCTCGAACATGGTGCTTGGCGCGCTCTGCCTGTCGCCATTCCTGCCGAGCGGTCTGGCGCAGGCAGCGGTCGCCGATACCGCCGGGCTCGGCGCCGTCATCTTTCTCGGCATCGTGCCCAGCCTCATCGCCTACGCTGCCTGGGCAACAGCACTTTCCCGACTGCCCGCGGCGCGTGCCTCGAACTTCCTCTATCTGGTGTCGCCGGTGGCGACGCTGATCGGCTTCTTCTGGCTTGGCGAGGTGCCGACGCTGTTCGGCATCCTCGGCGGCGCACTGGCGCTCGGCGGCGTTATCGTGGTGAATTTGAAGAGATGATTCAGATAATTGAAGCTTTTTCCCGACTCAAACCATGAGCCGTTACTGACGACCATTGCGATGCAGACATGAGCCAGGCCGGCGTCTATGTTGATTGCGTTTGCGAAGCATGGCGAGGGGTCGACATGGGAATGCAGTTTATCTCCGCAATTTTTTTCTTGTTGCTGTTCAGCCAAAATGCCGTCGCGGGTTGGTATCAGATCGAAAACTACGAAGGTTTCATTGGGCCTAACCCAGTCCATCTGTCGCTGCAGAGGAATGACAGTTTCGGCAGCGGGATTACGGTCGAGGGGAGCTATTTCTACGACGCGAAGCAAAGCCCGATAGCAGTGTACGGCAAGATCAACGGCACCAGCGTATTCCTTTGCGAGATTGCGGACGACAAGGAATTCGACCGGGTGCTGGTCATGGGTTCGAAAACGCCCGTCGACACCAGTGGATGCCCATTTTCTCTCGACATTGGTGAAAGCGGCGCAACAGGAACCTGGAGCAAGGGTGCGGACAAACATCCCGTCACGCTCAAGAAAGTTGCGAGCCTGGACGATACCGGCGACGGGAAGATTGACGGAACCGTTGAGATCCCGTTCTGGGCGCAGACCGACACCGACAGGTTTTCAGGCATCTACGCGAAAACCGAAGCCGGAATTTGCATGCGAAAATTGCAAGTCATCGGCAAGCGAAGCAAGAAAGTCTATCAAGAGATCGAGTTCGATGACGACAATTGCGACGCGGGAATGCTGATGACGCCAATCTACATGAATGTTCAAAAACAGACGGAAAAAATCGCCGAGATCATTTCAGTAAACTTTCGTGGCGGCGGCGCTGGCTATACAATGGACTATGTTTTCTCTCTTAAAACTAAGAAGTATCATCAATTGGCGAATTGAGCGGGTGCCTCGCTTGGCGTTGCCCAGGTAATGCTTACCGTCGCCCGAACAGCCTCTCGATATCCGCCAGCTTGAGTTCGATGTAGGTCGGGCGGCCGTGGTTGCAGGTGCCGGAGCCGGGCGTCGCCTCCATCTGGCGCAGCAGAGCGTTCATCTCTTCCGGTTTGAGCAGGCGGCCGGAACGTACCGAGCCGTGGCAGGCCATGGTCGCGGCTATCCTGTCCAGCCGCTCCTTCAGCGTGCCGACCGTGTCATTGTCGGCGATCTCGTCGGCGAGGTCGCGCACCAGCTGCTGGACGTTGGTCTCGCCGAGCATCGACGGCGTCTCGCGCACCGCAACGGCGCCTGGCCCGAAGCGCTCGATGCCGAGGCCGAAGCGGGCCAGCGTCTCGGAGTGCATGGCAAGCCGCTCGGCGTCTTCCTCCGGCAGGTCGACAATCTCGGGCAGCAGCAGCATCTGCGACGGCACCGCGCGTGAGTGGAGGGCGTTCTTCAAGGCCTCGTAAACCAGTCGCTCATGCGCCGCATGCTGGTCGACGATGACAAGCGAATCCCTGGTCTGGGCGACGATGTAGTTCTCATGCACTTGCGCGCGCGCCGCGCCCAATGCCGTGCCGAGCAGCGTCTCTGCCGCCTGATCCTGTCCGGCGCGCGCGTCGGCACTGTGCAGTGGGCCGGCGTCGAAGGCCGCCTGCTCGTCCTCGCCGAAGCCGCCATTTGCAGAGCCCATATCGAGCGGCCGCTGCGGCGAACGGGCAGGGTCGAAACCCGCAAAGCCCGACGCCCGATAGGCGGCCTCGTAACTGCGGTGACCGTTGGCCGGGCCGCCATGCGCATAGGATGCCGCGCCCGGCCGGAACGCTGCCATCATGCCGGCGGCACCGGTGGTGGCGGCGCGGATCCCGGCATGGGCCAGTGCTTCGCGGATGGCGCCGACGATCAGGCCGCGCACCAGCCCCGGATCGCGGAAGCGCACGTCGGCCTTGGCCGGATGGACGTTGACGTCGACGATCGCCGGATCGAGCGTCAGGAACAGCACGGTGACGGCATGGCGGTCGCGCGGCAGCACGTCGGCGAAGGCGCCGCGAATGGCGCCGGCGATCAATTTGTCACGCACCGGGCGGCCGTTGACATAGGCATATTGCTGCAGGGCGTTGGCGCGGGTGAAGGAGGGCACCGAGACATGGCCGGCGAGGTGCACGCCGTCCCGCACCGCGTCGATGGCGATCGCATTGTCGGGAAAGTCGGCGCCCATCACCTGTGCCACCCGGCGCAGCCGGCCTTCCGGGCTGTCCTCGGTCGCCGGCAGCTCCAGCGTCGAGCGGTCCGGGCCGGCCAGCGTGAAGCGCACGGCGGGAAAGGCGATGGCGATGCGCTTGACCACGTCGCCGATGGCCGAGCCTTCGGCGCGCTCACCCTTCATGAATTTGAGCCGCGCCGGCGTGGCGAAGAACAGGTCGCGCACCTCGACCGTGGTGCCGCGATTGGCCGCCGCCGGCCTGACGGCGGAGACGCGGCCGCCGTCGATGCCGATCTCGGCGGCGTTTTCACTGGACGCTGTGCGTGAGCGGATCGACAGCCGCGCCACCGAGCCGATCGACGGCAAGGCCTCGCCGCGAAAGCCGAGCGAGCGGATGTCGTGGATGTTGTCGGCGAGCTTCGAGGTGCAATGGCGCGCGATCGCCAGCGCCAGTTCCTTTTCCGGAATGCCCGAGCCGTCGTCGCTGACACGGATCAGGTTCAGCCCGCCGCCGGCGGTGACGATCTCGACACGCGTGGCGCCGGCATCGAGCGCGTTCTCGACCAGTTCCTTGACCACGCTTGCCGGACGCTCGATGACTTCGCCGGCGGCGATCTGGTTGATCATCGTTTCGGAAAGCTGGCGAATGGGCATGGCAGCACTATAGGCGGATTCGTGGTCGATGCGGGAGGGGGAGAATAGCGTTGATTGTTGCAAGGCAGGGAGACTGCTCCGTTGCGCTCCGTCCCACCCCCCTCTGGCCTGCCGGCCATCTCCCCCGCAAGGGGGGAGATCGGATGTCGCCTCGGCCTCCGCCAGTCTCCAATGTCTCAAAGGTTGGCGGGACGCATGAACCGCCAATCTCCCCCCTTGCGGGGGAGATGGCCGGCAGGCCAGAGGGGGGTGCTGTCCCGCCACGATGTAGAGATAGGAATATTGTTGAAGTGAATGGGCTTGGCCCCCAATTGACTTAGTGGATTTAGTCGGGCGAAGGCCAAAATCTGAAGCGAATGGCCGTTGGAGGCGACATTTGGACGTCATCCTAGATTACTTAATGGTAAACTTCGCTCGATGGATACAGCGTCGAAAGAGTCGTATTGCAAGAGTAATTTTGTTCACTATTTGGACGATTATTTCGATATCGCTAGCAGTTGTTCTGGTTTACCTCCTGTATATTCGAAATCTTACCATATAGATTATTGTTCAATCGTCGGGTCGTTCTCGAGGAAATCCACGCAGCTGACCGCGACCGTGCCTTCAACTCATGAGCTTGGGCAGCGCTGCCGCCAGTGCATCGACGGCAAGGCGGACTTTCATCGGCAGATGTGGCGTCTGCAGCCACAGCGCATGGGCGTCATAGAGAAACCTCGGCTGTTCCGGCAATAGCGGGACAAGTACGCCCGCCTGAATGCGCTGGCGAACCAGCCAGTATGGCAGCCAGGCGAGCCCCATGCCGGCGGCCGCGGCATCGGCGATGGCATCGAGATCGTCGAGCCGCAATCTGCCAGCGAGCCTGACCTCCGTCGCAGGCTGGCCATTGCGTGGAAACAGCCACGGCTGAACGGCACGCCCGGAACGGCGGTAGATGATCGCGTGATGGCTGCCGAGGTCATCTATCGCCTGCGGCTGGCCGTGCCTGTCGAGATAGGATGGCGACGCGCAGACGACCATGTGCTGGCGCGCGACGCGCCGCGCCATCACCCCGGCCTGGTCCTCCAGATCGCCCGTTCGGATGGCAAGGTCGCAGCCGTCCTCGGCGAGGTCGGCGAGGGCGTCGCTGAACGACAGGTCAAGTTCCAGCGCCGGATATTGCTGCGCAAGCCCGAACAGGATCGGGGCAACGCAGCGCCGGCCGAAATGCACCGGCATGAGGACGCGCAGCTTTCCGCGCGGTTCGGCAAGCTGGTCGGCGGCGAGCGCATCCGCGGCCTCTGCTTCGGCAAGCACCAGCCGGCAGCGTTCATGATAGGTGCGCCCGAAATCTGTCAGGCTTTGGCGGCGCGTGGTCCGGTTGATGAGGCGCACGCCCAGGCGCTCCTCGAGAAACCGGACATGCTTGCCGACCATCGGCCCGGACAGATCAAGAGCCGCCGCCGCGGCCGCGAACGAGCCCAGGTCGACGGCTTTGACGAACACGGCCATGCTGGTAAGGCGATCCATATTCAAAACCCACAGTTTCCACTGATCTACTCAAGCGGCTATTTATCCGCCTGATTGCCGCTGGCATAGCACATTCAGTGCAAATATTTTGGAGTTGTGACCGATGGCGCGTGTCGTTCGTTTTTATGAGCTGGGTGGTCCCGAGGTTCTGCGCATCGAGAATGTCGACATGCCTGCGCCGGGACGAGGCGAGATCCAGATCCGTGTCAAGGCGTTGGGTCTGAACCGGGCCGAGGCGTTGCTGCGTTCAGGCAGATATATCCAAACCGCGCCGTTGCCTTCTGGTCTTGGGCTTGAGGCCGCTGGCCTCGTCGAAACGGTCGGCGAAGGCGTGGACGGGTTTGCGCCGGGCGATGCCGTCAGCATCGTGCCGCCAGTGTCGATGGCCCGCTGGCCTGCCTATGGTGAGATTGCCACATATCCCGCCGAGCTCGTCGTCAAGCATCCACCATCGCTGAGCTGGGAAGAGGCCGCCGCTGCGTGGATGCAATATCTCACCGCCTACGGTGCGCTGATCGACATTGCCAAACTCGGCAGGAAGGACTTTGTCGTCATCACTGCGGCATCGAGCAGCGTCGGACTGGCGGCGATCCAGATTGCCAACCTGGTTGGCGCGACCCCGATCGCCGTCACACGGACGTCCGCCAAGAAGCGGACTCTGCTTGAGTTCGGCGCGGCCCACGTCATCGCCTCGGCAGAGGTGGATCTGGAAGCTAGGTTGAAGGAAATCGCCGGCCCGGACGGCGTGCGCGTGGTGTTCGACGCGGTCGGCGGGCCGATCTTCGAGCCTCTGACGGCAGCGATGGCACTGGGTGGCATTCTCATCGAATATGGCGGCTTGAGCCCCGACCCGACACCTTTTCCGTTACCTGCAGTGCTAGGCAAGACGCTGACGCTGCGCGGCTATCTCGTCCACGAGATCGTGCGCGATCCGGCCCGGCTACAGGCCGCCAAGACATTCATCCTTGATGGACTGAAATCGGGTTCGCTGAAGCCCGCAATCGCTAGAACCTTTCCGTTTGATCAGATCGTCGAGGCGCATCGTTATCTCGAGTCGAACGAACAATTCGGCAAGATCGTCGTGACGGTTTGACCGGGCATTGTGGGATAGCCTCACGCTTGCGCCGCCAGCCAGTCCCGCACCTTGCGGGCGTTGTCGCTGAGCTCGCGGTTCCTCGACCAGATGACATGAAAGCCCTTGCCGGTCGTCATTGTGTGGCCGGTGACGCGCACCAGCAGCCCTGATGCCAGCAGCCGCTCGGCGAGATGACCCCAGCCGAGCGCGATGCCTTGCCCTTCCATGACTGCCTGGATCACCAGCGCATAGTCGTTGATGCGCAAGCCACGCCCGGCATCGGCGATGTCGACACCGGCCGAGGCGAACCATTCGTCCCAGCTGGCGGCCTCGCGAAACGGCTCTTCGAGATGAATGAGACGATGCGATGGAAGGTCCTTCACGTTCGCCGGCAGCCCGAACCGGGCCACATAACTAACGCCGGCGACGGGGAATATCACTTCATCGGCCAGCGGCAGCGAATGATAATCCGGCCATTCCTTGGGCTCGCCGCCGCGGACGCCGAGCGGAATGTCTTCGGCGATGATGTCGAGATCGCGGTCCGCGGTCTGGATGCGCAGGTCGATGCCCGGCAGTTCGTCGCGAAACTGCTGCAGGCGCGGCATCATCCAGAACGAGGCGAATGCGGTCGAGGCGGCGAGCGTCACGTGAGCGCCGACGGCGATCTGGCGCAGATCTTCCGCCGACTTGCGGATGTGCGACAGGCCGAGCGAGACGTCGGCGTGAAAGCGATCGCCGGCCTCGGTAAGGCTGACTTGCCGGTGGCGGCGCTGGAAGAGTTTGGCGCCGAGCTGCTCCTCGAGCCCACGGATCGCATAGGAGACGGCAGCCTGCGTCATGCCGAGCTCCCGCCCGGCGGCGGTAAAGCTCGACAGCCGGCCGGCGGCCTCGAAAACGATCAGGCTGCCGGCCGAGGGCAGCAGATGGCGCAAGCTTCGCATAAGCTGAGCTTATACAAGAGATCAGGATTTTCCAGCGTCACAGCTGCATTTTGTCTGGCTAGATTGATCGAGACAGGAAGATGGAGCCTCCATGAACGCACCGGCCGTTGAAGTGAGCGAACATACCAATCGTCGCGCGGGTGGCCGCCTGGGGCGCAAGGCGCTGCGGGGAGCTCCCGTAGCGTCATTTCCGACCCTGGTTCGCAAGATTCCGGTGTATCAGATGGTCCCGGACGAGGCGGTGGAGCTCATCCACCAGGAGTCGCTCAGCATCCTCGAAGAGGTGGGATGCGAGTTCCGCGACGACGAGGCTATCGCAATGTGGAAGGCGGCGGGCGCCGATGTCTCCGAGACAAGGGTCCGGATCGACCGCGCCCTGCTGATGGACCTCGTCTCGAAGGTCCCGTCGGAGTTCACGCTCAATGCGAGGAATCCCCAGCGTTCCGTACGTGTGGGTGGCAACAACTCCATCTTCGTGCCGATGTACGGGGCGCCTTATGTGCGCGACCTCGACAACAACAGGCGCTACGGCACACTCGCCGACCTCAACAATTTCCACAAGCTCGCCTACATGGCGCCGGCGCTGCATTCGTCGAGCTCGATCATCTGCGAGCCGATGGAAATCGCGGTGCCGAAGCGTCACCTCCACATCATCCATTCAGCGCTGAAGCACTCCGACAAGCCGTTCATGGGCATCGTGACCTCCAAAGATCGAGCCGAAGACACGATGGCGATGGCAGGCATCGTGTTCGGCGAGGACTATGTCCGCGACAACCCGGTCCTGGTGGCGATCACCAACTGCAATTCGCCGCTGGTCTGGGATGCCACCATGCTGGACGCGATGAAAGTCTATGCGCGCCACAACCAGCCGCTGATCCTCGCGCCCTTCGCCCTTTGCGGCGCCTCGACTTCGGCCTCTGCAGTCGGTGCGGTCGCGCAGGTCAATGCCGAAGCGCTGGCGGGCGTCGCGTTCACACAGCTCTTGCGTCCGGGTTCGCCGCAGATCTACGGACAGTTCATGGTGACGGTCGACATGAAGACCGGCGCTCCCATGGGCGGCACGCCGGAGGCGGCCCAGATGATGTATCTCATGGGCGCGCTGGCGCGGAAGTATCGGCTGCCGTGGCGCACGTCCGGTTTCCATGTCGGTTCGAAGCTGAACGACGCCCAGGCGGGCTACGAGGCGAACATGCTGATGCATGCCGCCATCCTTGCCGGCGCCAACTACATCTGGCACTCCGCCGGTTGGCTCGAGGCCGGCCTGACCTGCGGCTATTCGAAATTTGCCACCGACTGCGAGCAGCTTGTCGGCTGGTACAAATATGCTGGCGGGCTGCCATTCGACGATTTCAAGGAGGCTATGGCGGCTATCCGCGAGGTCGGACCGCAGGGCCATTTCCTCGGCACCCAACACACGCTCCAGCATTTCGAGTCCGCCTTCTTCATACCGAGCATCATGGACTTCAATTCGTTCGAACAGTGGAAGGCGGAAGGAGCAAAGGACCACGACACCCGCGGCCGCGAGAAAGCGCGCAACATGCTCGCCGATTATGAGGAGCCGAAGCTCGATGAGGGCATCGCCGATGGTCTCAAAGATTTGATTGCGCGGCGCGAGGAGAAACTACCGGACAGCGTTAGTTGATAACGGGCGAAGACCCGATGGGAACCATAACGGAGGAAAAAATGACACTCTTCAGAAGCAATGGTGATCGCGTACCGAGCGCCATCGAAGCGATGGCCAGCGAGGCGCGTGCAGGTCGTGTGGATCGGCGCGAGTTTCTGGCTCTGGCAAGCGCTTTCGGCGCATCGACGGCCCTTGCCTACGGCATGATCGGTCTTGCCGTGCCAGAACGGGCTTTGGCTGAAGAGCCGAAGAAAGGCGGCACGCTGCATGTTTCGATGTCGGTGAAGGCACAAAAGGACCCGCGCACCTACGACTGGGTGGAACTTGCGAACATTTCACGCTGCTGGCTCGAGCCGCTTGTCCGCTACACCCGCCAGTTCACTTTCGAGCCGGTTCTGCTTGAAAGCTGGGAGGTCAATGACGACGCCACCGAATATGTGCTGCATGTGCGCAAGGGCATCACCTGGACCAATGGTGATGCTTTCGGCGCCGATGATGTGGCCTACAATCTGACGCGCTGGTGCGAAAAGGCTGCAGCCGGCAATTCCATGGCCGCGCGCGTCGGTGCACTGATCGACGCAAAAACCGGCAAGGCCAGGGATGGCGCGATCACCAAGGTCGACGACAACACGGTCAAGCTGAAGCTGAACGAGCCGGACATCTCGCTGATCCCGAACTTCACCGACTATCCGGCGCTGGTGGTCCATCGCAACTTCGACGCCGACGGTGCCAATCCGATCGAGAAGCCGATTGGCACCGGGCCGTTCGAACTGGTGTCTTATGCGGTCGGCCAGAAAGCGGTCGTCAAGCGTCGTGAGACTGGCAAGTGGTGGGGCGGTGAAGCGCTTCTCGACGGCGTCGAATTCATCGACTACGGAACCGATTTCAACGCGTCGATAAATGCATTCGACTCCGGCGAAATCGATCTCAACTTCGAGACGCCCGCCGACTTCATAGACATCCTCGACAAGATGGGGCTGGTAAAATCGGAGGTCGCGACAGCGACCACGCTCGTTGCCCGGACCAACGTCACGCACAAGCCCTACGACGACAAGCGCGTCCGCAACGCCCTGCAAATGGCCGTCGACAACCAGGCGGTGCTCGAACTTGGCTATGCCGGGCGAGGGACTGTTGGTGAAAACCATCACGTCAGCCCGATTCATCCGGAATACTTCGCGCTGCCCAAGAAGAAACGTGACGCCGCGGGCGCCAAGAAGCTGATGGCCGAGGCCAAGCAGGCCGACTTCGAGCATGAACTGATCACCGTCGAGGACGATTGGCAAAAGAATACCGGCGACGCTATTGCCGGCCAGTTGCGCGACGCCGGGATCAAGGTGAAGCGCACCGTGCTGCCGGGTTCGACTTTCTGGAACGACTGGACCAAATATCCTTATTCCATGACCATTTGGTACATGCGCCCGCTTGGCGTCCAGGTGTTGGCGCTGGGCTATCGCACCGGCGAGGCCTGGAACGAAACCGGCTACTCGAATCCTGATTTCGACGCCAAGCTCAAGCAGGCTCTCTCGCTCATCGACGTGGAAAAGCGCCGCGAGGTCATGAAGGACATCGAGCAGATCCTCCAGGATTCGGGCGTCATCATTCAGCCGTTTTGGCAGAAGCTGTTCAGCCACATGAACGAGAAGGTGAAGAACTACGCTGTCCACCAAACCTTCGAGATGGATCTCCAGAACGTCTGGCTGAACGCCTGAGTTGCCAGCAGAGGACGCGTTGCAGGATTTCATGGACCGCAAGAAAGCCGACAGGCAAGATGCGTGGTACTGATAGCTTCCGTCAGTGAACAATCGGGGACACGCATGAAACTGCCACTTTTTGTTGCCGCGCTTTCGATGGCCTTGCCGGCGGCCGCGTTTGCCGGCCCTGCTGCCAACGCCGTGAAGTTTTTCTATGTCCCGTCGGTCAAATTCGAGGCCGATGCGCAATATCGCGACCGCTTCACCGCGCCGGTGACGAAACTGTTCGAACTGAACGACAACGCGGCAAAGAACCATCCGGATGAAGTTCCCTGCATCGACTTCGCCCCTGGTCTCGATGCGCAGGACTATGACGAGAAGACCGTGGCCAAGACGCTGACGCTGGCCGAAACGCTGGATGGCGACAGCGCCGAGGTGACGGCGACGTTCAGCCTTTTCCCGGAAGGCGATGATTCCAAACGCGAAATGGTCTGGTCACTCAGGAAGATCGATGGCCAGTGGAAGGTCGCCGACATCACCTCGAAGACCAGCGGCTGGACGCTGAGTGCGCTCGAATGTCTGGCCGGGCAGACCCCGGAGTGATGCCGTGCTCCGCTGCCGTCCCTGGGTTCTGGCGACTGCGTGCCTGCTGGCCGGATTGAGCAGCGCCGCCGCTCAGGGCCTGTTGGGCGCGCCGCCCGCAGACGCGCCGGCCGACAACGCGGCACCTCCGCCGGCAGAGTCGCCGGCAGAAAACGCACCGGCCGCACCCGTGCAGCCGGGCTCGCCGACGGCGGTGGTGAAGCCGTTCTACGAGCATGCCAGGCTCGAGGTCGATCCGGCTCAGCGGGGCCATTTCACCGATCCGGCAAAGTCGGTGCTGGACAAGAGCGACGCGCTGCGGAAGTCGGGGCAGGGCGAGTGCCTCGATCCCAACATGGCGCTCGACAATGCCGAATACGACGAGGCGGAGATCGACAAGAGCCTGAAGACCATCGAAGCGGTCAAGGGCGACCAGGCCAAGGTCGTTGTCGCTTTCGTCGCCTCCGGCAATCCGCACCGGCTGGAATGGAAGCTCAAAAAGGTCGACGGCGACTGGAAGATATCGGACCTGCTCTCGGTGACAGGCGAATGGGCGCTCAGCCAATACCAGTGTGAGTGAGAACGGAACCGATGAAGATCAGCAACATCCGCGTCACCCACGTCAACGTCCCGCTCGATGCTCCGTTCTGGTGGACGGCTGGTCTCTACGGCGGCGCCTCGAAATCGATCATCGAGGTCGAGACGGACGAAGGCGTGGTCGGACTGGGCGAGGCGCCATGGTGGCATTTCGGCGAGGTGATCAAGGCCGAGATCGCGCCGGCGCTGATTGGCGCCGATCCGCTCGACATCGCCGACTGCGAGGCGCGCTGTGTGCCGCCCTGGCAGATCACCGCCAACACCGGCGAGAACGCAGCCACGGTGGCGTTCGGCGCCATCGAACTGGCGCTCTGGGATATAAGAGGCAAGGTCTTCGGCATGCCGCTCTATAAGCTGCTCGGCGGCGCGGTGCGCAAGGACATTCCGTTTTCGGAATATTTCGCCTTTCGCCCCGCTCAAGGCGGAGCCGGCGGCGAGATGACCGCCGAAGCGATCGTCGACTATTGTCTCGGCATGCGAGAACAGCACGGCTCGACGATCTTCGAGGGCAAGCTGATCATGGGCGATCCCGAGCTCGAGATCAGGACAGTGCGCATGCTGCGCGAGGCGCTTGGCGATAAGGCGCAGATCAAACTCGATTCCAACATGCAGTGGTCGCTGACCACAGCACGCTGGGTACTGCGCGAGATCGAGCCGTTCAACATCCGCAATTACGAGGATCCGGTCGCGACCTTCGAGGAGATGGCAGCGCTGCGCCAGCATTCGCGCATTCCGTTCTCCACGCACATCCCGGATCTCAGACGGGCAGTCGCGCTCGGTGCGCCGGATTACTTCGTCTGCAATTTCGCAGCACTCGGCGGATTGTCGAAAACTCTGAAATTCATCGCCGCCTGTGAGGCGATGGGCAAGGGGTTCTGGTGCTATTCGAACGATCTCGGCATCATGACATCGGCTTATCTGCACGTCGTGGCGGCGACACCGTGGATCACCGAAGCATCGCAGTCGCTGTTTCGCTGGCAGATCGGCGATGTCATCAAGGACGGTCCTTTCCGCCAGACGGGCAATACGGTGCGCGTGCCGGAGGGTGACGGGCTGGGCGTCGAACTCGATCCGGCTGCGATGAAACGCTGGGCGGGCCACTTCGCCGAACACGGGCCGATGGGCCATTTCAGCGACCCGAACAATCCCGGCCGCTACCGGCGGCTCCCGCTCAACTGATGCAACGTATTTTCCTCAGAAACTCAGGCTCACCCGCGCCCGCGATAGGGGGCGACGCCGGTGTCGGGCAGCCACACACCTTCCGGCGGGGCGCCCGTCTGCCAGAACACGTCGATCGGAATGCCGCCGCGCGGATACCAGTAGCCGCCGATGCGCAACCACAATGGCTTGGTCGCGGCGATGATGCGGCGGCCGATCATGACGGTGCATTCTTCGTGGAACGCGCCATGGTTGCGAAACGAGGTCATGAACAGCTTGAGCGACTTCGATTCCACCAGCAGCGCATCGGGTGCGTAGTCGACGACGATATGGGCGAAGTCCGGCTGGCCGGTGACCGGGCAGAGCGAAGTGAATTCCGGGCAGGTGAAGCGAACGATGGCCGGCGGGCCGTCGCCGCGCGAAAATGGCACGGTTTCCAGGACTGCCGCTTCAGGGCTCTGTGGCGCCTCGACGTTGGTGCCGAGCTGGGTGAGGTTTTTCGTATCGGTCATGAGCAGGTTCCTTGCTGCATGTCGCCCAAAACTGCGCAGCGATTTTGGGATAGCGACATGCGTAAAAACAAAAATTTGCCGCTCATTAGCACAATTTGAAACAGCAGGAAGACGATGACTAGCAACGACCCGCTCCTCCAGCCCTATCAGCTCAAGCATCTGACGCTGAAGAACCGGGTGATGTCGACCAGCCATGAGCCGGCCTATTCTGAGGACGGCATGCCAAAGGAGCGGTACCGGCTCTACCATGCCGAAAAGGCTAAGGGCGGCATGGCGCTGACCATGACCGCCGGCTCGGCGATCGTCTCGCGCGACAGCCCGGCCGCCTTCGGCAATCTGCATGTCTATGACGACCGCATCGTGCCGTGGCTCGCCGAGCTTACCGATGCCTGCCACGAGCATGACTGCAAGGTGATGATCCAGATCACCCATCTCGGCCGCCGCACCGGCTGGAACAAGGCCGACTGGCTGCCGGTGCTGTCGGCTTCGCCGGTGCGCGAACCGGCGCATCGCGCCTTTCCCAAGATTATCGAGGACTGGGATATCGAGCGCATCGTCGCCGACTACGCGGCGGCCGCCCAGCGCTGCCAGGCTGCCGGCCTCGACGGCATCGAATTCGAGGCCTACGGCCACCTGATGGACGGCTTCTGGTCGCCGGCCACCAACCAGCGCGACGACGATTTCGGCGGCTCGCTCGACAACCGGCTGCGCTTCACCGGAATGGTGCTCGATGCGGTGCGTGCCGCGGTCGGCGAAAAGTTCGTCGTCGGCATCCGCATGGTCGCCGACGAGGATTTCGAGAAAGGCCTGTCGAAACAGGAAGGCGTCGAAATCGCCAGGCGGCTGGCCGGCTCCGGCAAGGTCGATTTCCTCAACATCATCCGTGGCTCGATCGAGACTGATGCCGCGCTGACAAAAGTCATTCCGGTGACCGGCATGCGGTCGTCGCCGCATCTCGACTTCGCCGGCGAGGTGAGGGCGGCGACGAAATTCCCGACCTTCCATGCTGCGCGGATTTCCGACGTCGCCACCGCGCGTTACGCCATCGCCACCGGCAAGCTCGACATGGTCGGCATGACGCGCGCCCATATCGCCGACCCGCACATCGTCAAAAAAGTGATGGAGGGCCGCGAGCACGAGATACGTCCTTGCGTCGGTGCAACCTACTGCCTCGACCGCATCTATGAGGGCGGTGAGGCGCTGTGCATCCACAATGCGGCAACGGGCCGCGAGGCTGATATCCCGCATATCATCCCGAAAACCGAGGGACCGAAGCGAAAGGTGGTCGTGGTCGGCGCCGGCGCCGGCGGGCTGGAGGCAGCGCGGGTCGCCGCCGAGCGCGGGCACCAGGTAACGGTGCTGGAAGCATCGAGCCAGGCCGGCGGCCAAGTGCGGCTGGCAACGCAGAACCCGCGCCGCAAGGAATTGATCGGCATCATCGACTGGCGGTTGGCCGAGCTGGACCGGCTCGGCGTCGAGATCCGCTACGACACCTGGGCGGAGAAGGACGACGTGCTGGCGCTGTCGCCGGACGTGGTGGTGATCGCCACCGGCGGCCTGCCGCAGAACCCGCCTCTGACTGCGGGCGACGATCTCGTCACCTCGAGCTGGGACATCATGGCCGGCAGCGTCAAGCCGGCCGAGAACGTGCTGCTCTATGACGACAATGGCGGCCATCAGGGCATGGGTGCTGCCGAACTGATCGCCAACAGCGGCGCCAGGCTGGAGCTGGTTTCACCAGAGCGCTTCTTCGCGCCGGAAATGGGCGGCATGAACCATGTGCCTTACATGCGCGCCTTCCAGGAAAAGGGTGTCACGGTGACCATCAACACACGGCTGCGTTCGGTGCGGCGCGAGGGCAACCAGCTGATCGCCGAGCTCGCCTCCGACTTCGCTGATGGCTGGCGCGGAGAGCGCCGCGTCGACCAGGTGGTGGTCGAGCACGGCACGCTGCCGCTCGACGATCTCTATCTGGCGCTGAAGCCGCTGTCGAAGAACGCCGGCGCGATCGACTACGAAAAGCTGGTCAATGGCGGCGACATCTTTCCCGTGCGCAATCCTCACGCCGGTTTCGTGCTCTTCCGCATCGGCGATGCAGTAGCCTCGCGCAACATCCACGCCGCCATCTATGACGGCATCAGGTTCGGCTTGCGAATCTGAGGAATATTTTGGATTGATTGGTGGCGCGCAGCCGAACCTCCGTACGGAGAGCCACCACGGTACTTCGGCTCGTTCTGCGCGCCGCGCACGCCGCCGGCTTGCGGCCGGACACCGTACGATCTTGCGATTGCGGCAGGCCGCTCAAAACATCCTGGCGGTAGCCATGCAGAACACGGTGATGACCAGCAGCCCGCCGGCGATGCGTTCGCCTTTTGTCATCTTCGCGCGCAACTGGGTTTGCGTCGCCGCATCAGCGCCGGCCAACTGCCTGCTGGCGGAACCCACCAGTGCGCCCTGGACCCCGGCGGCAATCAAGGCAGTCAAGATGCCCAGCGCCAGGACCTTCTCCATCGAGCCGAAGGAGCCGTTGTGGAAGAAATACCAGAGCAGCAAACCCGTGAGGAAAACCACGCCGGCCGCGCCCATTTGCGGCCGGAAGAAACGTTCCGCCCGGATCTCCGGTTCGCGGGCAACCGCGATGGTGGTGCCGGCCCAGAACACACCCGCCATGACGTGAAGGCCGAGGACGATGATGTAGACATATTGCATGACCGCATTTCCTCTCTTGCCCACCGCTAACCATATGGATAGATATCAAATGATTAGATGTCAACGCATAAGCTCGAGCCGGTTCCATAGGCTTTGCCCTTGTTCTAGTGTCGGATCATGACGCCCTTTGACCGCCCGCCGATCGGGATGAATCTCGCCCGCACCGCCAAGCTGGTCGCGCAGGCTTTCGACGCTGCCCTGGTCGAGGCGGGGGGCACGCTGCCGGTCTGGGTGACTTTGCTGTCGGTCAAGTCGCGGGAGCTGGCCAACCAACGCGAGCTCGCCGGCATGATCGGTATTCGGGGCGCAACACTGACCCATCATCTCAACGCCATGGAGACGCAAGGCCTGCTGATACGGCGCCGCGATCCCGAAAATCGCCGGGTTCACCAGGTGGAGCTGACCCAAGCCGGAGAAGCGCTGTTCCTGAAATTGCGCACCGCCGCGTTAGCCTTCGACAAGCGGCTGCGGAAGGGATTATCCGACGACAGGTTGGCGGAGTTTGCACAGGTGCTGGCCGCGCTGCGGGCCAATGTCGAAGGTTAGAATTAGGCTAGGAAAACGCTATGCGCGAAATTTCGCTGAAGGATGCCAGGACTACACTCTCGGCGCTGCTCGATCAGGTCGTCGCGGGAGAACCGGCGGCCATCACGCGGCGCGGCCGCAAGCAGGCGGTCATTTTGTCATTTCAGGACTACGAAAAACTGGCGCGTGTGCCCAACATTGGACAATTGCTGGCAGCATTTCCCGGTGATGAGGATGACCTTCCGCCTCGGCTCATCAGGTCGGTTCGCAAGCCCGAACCATGACGGATCTACGCCCGGCTGCCCTGCAGCACCGTCAGCCTGGCCTTCTTGGGCGCCCGGGCTACCAGCCATTCGCGCACCCTGTCCGGTGGCATCGGGAAAGCGATGGAATAGCCTTGCACCTGGTCGCAGCCGATCGCCATCAGCGAGTCGAGCTCGGCTTCGGTTTCGGCGCCCTCGGCGACGATCGAGATGCCGAGACCGCGGGCGAGCTCGGTGAGGGCACGCACGATCTTGGTGTTGCCGCTGTTCTCGTTGATGTTCTGGACGAAACGGCGATCGATCTTCAGCCGGTCGATCTCGTTTGGATTGACATGGCTGAGCGATGCGTAGCCGGTGCCGAAATCATCGAGCTCAAGATGGATGCCGGCGGCGCGGATGTGCCGCAGCTTTGCCGCGATACCGGTCTTCTCGTCATCGAGAATAACGGATTCGACGATCTCCAGCGATAGTTTGTGCGCGGGCAGGCCAGCCCTCTCCAGCGCCCCGAACAGGAAGACTTCGAAATCTGTCTCGCGCAGCTCCGAACCGGATACATTGACGGCGATCCGTCCGAAGGCGATGCCTGCGCAGTTCCATTCGGCTGCTTCGTCGATCGCCTTGGCAATAACGATGCGGCCGATCTCGGGCATCAAGCCACATTTTTCTGCGATCGGAATGAACTCGCCCGGCGCGATCATGCCGCGCTCGGCATGCCTCCAGCGAACCAAAGCCTCGATGCCACTGATAGCGCCATCCGACAGCGACACCTGCGGCTGGAAATAGACTTCGAACGCCTTCTCAGAGATGGCGATCCTGATGTCGAGTTCGAGCTGCTTGCGATTATCAAGTTCGCGCCTCAGCTCATCGGAGAAGAACGACAAACTGCCGCCGCCCTGCCTCTTGGCTGAATAGAGTGCCAGATCGGCATGGACGAGCAGGTCCTGCGCATTGTCGGCGTCGACGGGGTAGACCGCAATCCCGGCACTTACGCCTGGATGGATCGTCGTGCCTTGGAAGATGACCGGCTCATTGAGTTTGGCCAGCATGCGTCTGGCGACGATATCGATGTCCGCGGTGCTGCCGGCGTCGTTGAGGACGACAACGAATTCGTCGCCGCCGAGACGCACGTTGAGATCCGACGTCCGGCAGGAATCGCGCATGCGCTGCGCGGCCACCACCAGCACATAATCGCCGGCGGCATGGCCGAGCGTGTCGTTGATCTGCTTGAACCGGTCGAGGTCGAACTGCACTACGGCGACCCGCTCACGCCTTCGCTGCGCACCACTGATGAACGTATCGAAATGGTCGGTCAGGAAGGTACGGTTGTGCAGGCCGGTCAGCCCATCATGCACGGCAATGAAGGCCATGGAATTGCGTGCATCGACCAGCTCGCGCGTCCGGCGCAAGATGGCATTCGACATCGGCCGAAAAATGAAAAGTGCCACCAGCAGCATGACGCCGATGGTCGAGTAGAACAATGTGCGGTGAAGATCGAGGAGCCTTTCGGAGCGCTGGTCCGCGTAGGCGCTGATGCGCTGGCCGAGTGCTGCGTAGCCCGACAAAGTTGCGTTGGCAACGGAAGCGTCCAGATTAACGCGCTCCTCTCCGCCCTTGTAGCCGCCGCTGCCTGTCGTGTTGAGCCGCGATTCGAATGAAGAGATCAGGCGCTCGCCATTGGCGATCAGCCCGACCGAGAAATAGTCGAGATGGTACGGCTTGGCGAAAAGCACGCTCTCGATCGATTTCGGATCGAATCTTGCCGGCGACACCGGATCGGCGGCGGTCCGCTCGAGCAGCAGATCGTAGTTCTTCTCGAACTCCACTGTCGCTTGCTTGAGCGCGCTAACCAGGGCGTGCTGTTGATCGCGCGAGGCGCTGCCTGTTGCGCCGGCAAGGAAGACGATGCGCTGCGACAGGGCTTTTTGTGTGCTGACGATATCGAGCAGCGCCTGATTGTGCCGTTGGGTCGCCATCACCTGTTGCAGCAGGATGAAGGACGCCACTACCATGGCGGCTATGATCAGCAGAGCCAGCCAGTAGCCGGACTTGATCAGGAGTATAAGCCTGCCCGAAACGGCGTGCACCGGCTGCTGCGACATTTTCCGAGTCGGCCCTCTCGCCAACGAATTCTTGTGCGACAACCTTTGGCTTCAAAGTGTTAACAGCTTTGGGATGGCAACAGGCCGGCGGCGACGACCGTGGCGGGAAACCCGCAAAGTGGTTATTGCAATCTTTCGCGGCGCCTCTGCATTTGAACATCGTGGCCTCTGCCGTGCCATTGCCGCCACCGAAGCGGTCGCTTTTGCGATGGATTTTTCGTCCGCGCGGCGCGACAGTCCTCATCGATCTCAACAGGGCCTGATCATGACCGAAGCATTCCTTTCCCACATCGACAGCGAGCTTGAAGGACTGAAATCGGCAGGTCTCTACAAATCCGAGCGGGTGATAACCTCGACCCAATCGGCCGAGATCGAGGTGGGCGGCGAGAAGGTGCTGAATTTCTGCGCCAATAATTATCTCGGCCTCGCCGACAGCGCCGAACTGCGGGAAGCAGCCAAGCAGGCGCTCGACCGTTACGGCTACGGCATGGCGTCGGTGCGCTTCATCTGCGGCACGCAGGAAGAACACAAGCAGCTCGAGGCGACCATTTCTGATTTCCTCGGCATGGAGGACACTATCCTCTACGGCTCCTGCTTCGATGCTAATGGCGGCCTGTTCGAGACGCTGCTCGGCGAGGAGGATGCGGTCATCTCCGATGCGCTGAACCACGCCTCGATCATCGACGGCGTGCGGCTGTCGAAGGCAAAGCGCTTCCGCTACGCCAACAACGACATGGCCGATCTGGAGGCGCGGTTGAAAGACGCGAGCGACTGCCGGTTCCGGCTGATCGCCACCGACGGCGTGTTCTCGATGGATGGCACCATCGCCAATCTGAAGGGCGTCTGCGACCTCGCCGACAAATACGATGCGATGGTGATGGTCGACGACAGCCATGCAGTTGGTTTCGTCGGCAGGAATGGCCGTGGCTCGGCCGAACATTGTGGCGTCGAGGGCAGGGTGGACATCATCACCGGTACGCTCGGCAAGGCATTGGGCGGAGCGTCGGGCGGCTACACGTCGGGCAGGAAGCCGGTGGTCGACTGGCTGCGCCAGCGCTCGCGGCCCTATCTTTTTTCCAACACGCTGATGCCGGCGATCGCCGGCGCCTCGATAAAGGTCTTCGAACTGATCAAAGTCGGGGATGGATTGCGGAAGAGGCTCTACGACAATGCCGGGCATTTCCGGTCCGAGATGGGCAAGCTCGGCTTCACCCTGGCCGGCGCTGACCACCCGATCATCCCCGTGATGCTTGGCGATGCGACGCTGGCGCAGGAGATGGCGGCGCGGATGCTGAAGCGCGGCATCTATGTCATCGGCTTCTCGTTCCCGGTGGTGCCGAAGGGCCAGGCGCGCATCCGCACGCAGATGTCGGCCGCCCATTCCAGCGCAGACATCGATCGCGCGGTTGAGGCGTTCGCCGCAGTCGGTCGGGAACTCGGCGTGATTTCCTGAACGGCCGGAACCGAAAAGCGATTCCGGATCAAGAGGTTCAAGCGACTAAGGTTCTGGGGAACAAAAGAATGTCGAACATGATGAAGGCGCTGGTCAAGGCCAAGGCCGAGCCGGGCATCTGGATGGAAGAAGTGCCGGTGCCGGAGATCGGCCCCAACGACGTGCTGATCAAGATCAGGAAGACGGCGATCTGCGGCACCGACGTCCACATCTATAATTGGGACCAGTGGGCGCAAAAGACCGTGCCGGTGCCGATGGTTACCGGCCACGAATTTGTCGGAACCGTCGCCGATTTCGGTGCGGCGGTGACCGAGTACAAACTCGGCCAGCGCGTTTCCGGCGAGGGCCATATCGTCTGCGGCCATTGCCGCAACTGCCGGGCGGGCAGGGGGCATCTGTGCCGCAACACGCTTGGTGTCGGCGTCAACAGGCCGGGCGCCTTTGGCGAATACCTGGCGATCCCGCAGCACAATGTGGTGCCGATCCCCGACGACGTGCCGGATGAGATCGCGGCGATCTTCGATCCCTTAGGCAATGCTGTTCACACCGCATTGTCCTTTGATCTCGTCGGCGAGGACGTGCTGGTCACCGGCGCCGGGCCTATCGGCATCATGGGTGCACTGGTGGCGCAGTGCGTCGGCGCGCGAAAAGTGGTCATCACCGATATCAACCCGGTGCGCCTGGCACTGGCGAAAAAGCTTGGCGTTCAGCATGTCGTCGACGCATCGAAGGAAAAGCTGCGCGACGTCATGCCGGCGCTCGGCATGACCGAGGGTTTTGACGTCGGCCTCGAAATGTCGGGTGCCGCGCCTGCCTTCCGCGACATGATCGACACCATGAACAATGGCGGCAAGATCGCCATTCTCGGCATCGCGCCGACCGGCTTCGAAATCGACTGGAACAAGGTCATCTTCAAGATGCTGCACCTGAAGGGCATCTACGGCCGCGAGATGTTCGAGACCTGGTACAAGATGATCGCGCTGGTGCAGGGTCCTCTCGATGTCAGCGGCCTGATCACCCACCGCATCGGCATCGACGACTATATTTCCGGCTTCGAAGCGATGAAGAGCGGCAATTCCGGCAAGGTGGTGATGGACTGGTAGCGATCAGAAATGTTGGCGGGACAGCACCCCCCTCTGGCCAGCCGGCCATCTCCCCCTCAAGGGGGGAGATTGGCAGCTTCGCCGACATCGCTCTTCTTTGGAGATTGGCGAAAGCCGAAGCGACGTCCAATCTCCCCCTTGAGGGGGAGATGTCCGGCAGGACAGAGGGGGTGTGAACGATCGCTGCGTAGCAGCTTTCACAGCTCCTTTCGTCGATCCGGCAACGCCATCTCCAGGGCCGCCACTCCGCTGACAACGGCCGCTCGCTGTTCCGTGCTCAGCCTCGCAAGCAATTCCAGCTCGAACGCTTTAGCCAGCGGCACCATCTCGCGATAGGCGACAAGGCCAGCTCGGGTCAGCGTCAGATGCTCGACCCGCCTGTCTTTTCCATCCGGTGTGCGAGTGAGCCAGCGGCGCCGTTCGAGCTCGGCGACGGCTCGCGAAACCTTGGTCTTGTGCATGGCCGACTGCTCGCCGAGTTCCGTCGCGGTCATGGTGCCGTGCTGGCCGAGCCCGGCCAGCGTGCGCCATTCGGGTCGGGTCAGGCCGTGACGGTCCTTGTATATCCTGGAGAATTCCCGGCTGACGGCATCGGCGAGACGGTAGAGCCGGTAGGGCAGGAAGCTTTCGAGTTCCAGGACGTCCATGATTTTGTATCCCGGCAGACGCCGTGGTTGATAGTTACATTTTCAATGGTTACAGATGAAACCAGTTTGGTCAATGCTTGAGTGCCGCAGCCATCGGAGGCGAGGAGCGCGCTCTGTCAGTATCCAGGGAGGATGCCATGGCCTATTCCTACATGCCGGGTTTCGGCAACGACTTCGAGACCGAGACTTTGCCGGGCTCGCTGCCGCAAGGACGCAACTCGCCGCAGCGGCCGGCCTACGGCCTCTACGCCGAGCAGCTTTCGGGCTCTCCTTTCACTGCGCCGCGCGGCACCAATGAGCGCTCCTGGCTTTATCGGATAAGGCCGAGCGTCAGGCATACCGGTCGCTTCAAAGCGGCGAACTATCCGCTGTGGAAAAGCGCGCCGAACGTCGGCGACCACCAGCTCGCTCTCGGCCAGTATCGCTGGAGCCCCGTGCCGATGCCGAAAGAGCCGACAGACTTCATCGCCGGCATGCGCTCGATCACCACCGCCGGCGACGTGCTCGGCCAGACCGGCATGGCGGCACATGTCTATGTCGCCAACCGTTCGATGGCCGACGACCATTTCTTCAACGCCGACGGCGAGTTGCTGGTCGTGCCCCAGGTTGGAGCCTTGCGCTTGATCACCGAGATGGGCGTCATCGAACTCACGCCAGGCGAGATCGCCGTGCTGCCGCGTGGCCTGGTGTTCAAGGTCGAACTGTTGGATGCCGAAGTGCGCGGCTATGTCTGCGAGAATTACGGCGCCAAGCTGACGCTGCCGGATCGCGGCCCGATCGGCGCCAATTGCCTGGCCAATCCGCGCGATTTCAAGACGCCCTGCGCCTGGTTCGAGGATAAGGACACGCCCTGTCGGCTGATCGTGAAATGGTGTGGCCAGTTCCATGTCACCGAGATCGATCATTCACCGCTCGATGTGGTGGCGTGGCACGGCAACTATTCACCCTACAAATATGATCTTGCGACGTTTTCCCCCGTCGGCGCGATCCTGTTCGATCATCCCGACCCATCGATCTTCACCGTGCTGACCGCGCCGAGCGGCGAGGAAGGCACTGCCAATATCGATTTCGTCATCTTTCCGCCGCGCTGGCTGGTTGCCGAAAATACGTTCCGCCCGCCGTGGTATCACCGCAACATCATGAGCGAGTTCATGGGCCTGATCCATGGTCAGTACGATGCCAAGGAAGAGGGCTTTGTGCCCGGCGGCATCAGCCTGCACAACATGATGCTGGCCCACGGACCCGATGCGCCTGGCTTCGAAAAGGCCTCGCGCGCGGAGCTGAAACCGGTCAAGCTCGCCAACACCATGGCCTTCATGTTCGAGACACGCTTCCCGCAGATGGTGACCCGCTATGGCGCCGAGCTCGAAACCCGGCAGGACAATTATATCGACTGCTGGGCCGATCTGAAGAAACGCTTCAACGGCACGCCCGAGGGCGACTGGTCTTGAGCGCCGTCGCATGATGGATCGTCTGGTGCTTCTTGGCTCGAAGGGTGGTCCGGCGCTCCGGCCGGGCGGACCGTGGCCGAGTTCATCGCTGCTGGAGATTGGCGGCCGCACCCTCGTCGTCGATTGCGGGCTGGGCGTAACGCGCGGGCTGACCGATGCCGGCGTCAGTCTGAAGGCGCTTGACCTGATCTTCATCACGCATTTGCATTCAGACCATGTGCTGGAACTCGGACCGTTGATCCACACCGCATGGACGGCCGGCCTGGGGACAAAGGTCACCGTATTCGGCCCGCCCGGCATCGGCTACTATTGGCAGCGCTTTTGCCAGGCGATGGAGTTCGACATCGAGATCCGCATCGCCGACGAAGGGCGGCCGGATCTCCGCGACCTGGTCTCGATTGTCGAGTTTGGTGAAGGCCAGGTGGCGGAAGAGCGCGGTCTCAAAATATCGGCCTTGCGTGTCGACCACCCGCCGGTGACGGACTGCTTTGCGCTGCGCTTCGAGCAAGCCGGGCAAAGCATCGTCTTCTCGTCCGATACGGCGTTCTTTCCGCCATTGTCGGATTTCGCCGAAGGCGCCGACGTCCTGGTCCACGAGGCCATGCTGGAAGAGGGCATCGAGAGGTTGGTCGCGAAGACCGGCAACGGTGCAAGACTGAGGGAACACCTGCTTGCCAGCCACAGCTTTGCCGAGGAAGCGGGCCGCATCGCCAGTGATGCAGGCGTCAAAAGGCTGGTCCTCAACCACCTCATTCCCGCCGACGATCCCGAGATCGGCGAGGCCGACTGGATCGCCGCCGTCAGGAAAACATGGGCCGGCGACTTGACGATCGCCCGCGACGGCCTTGTTGTGGGGCTGGAGCATGATCCCGAAAAGTGGGAACCGGTTTTCGGACGAGATCATGCGTAGAACAAAAATCAAAGCAGCACCAAAGCTGCGCCAGGAGAGGAAACCGCATGAAGCTTGCCACCTTGAAGGACGGGACGCGCGACGGAAAACTCGTCGTCGTCTCGCGCGACCTGACGCGGTTTACCGATGCGTCGTTCCTGGTGCGGACGCTGCAGGCCGCGCTCGATGACTGGCGTCGGATCGCGCCGCATCTCACCGCCATGGCCGAATCGCTGGAGAACAATGCGGTGCCGTCGGCTCGCTTTCACGAGCACGACGCCCATTCGCCGCTGCCGCGCGCCTACCAATGGGCCGACGGCTCGGCCTATGTGAACCATGTCGAGCTGGTGCGGAAGGCGCGCGGCGCCGAGATGCCGGCAAGCTTCTGGACCGATCCGCTGATCTACCAGGGCGGTTCGGACGCCTTCCTCGCACCGCGCGACCCAATCCGCATGATCGACGAGACCCTTGGCATCGACCTGGAAGGCGAGGTCGCCGTCATTGTCGACGACGTGCCGATGGGCGCTGGCCTCGACGAGGCGCGGGCAGCGATCCGGCTGGTCATGCTGGTCAACGACGTGACGCTGCGCGGCCTGACCGGACCCGAGCTTGCCAAGGGGTTCGGCTTCTTCCAGTCGAAACCGTCATCAGCCTTTTCGCCGGTTGCGGTGACGCCGGACGAACTGGGCGATGCCTGGGACGGCGGCAAGGTCAGCCTGCCGCTGCTGGTCGATCTCAACGGCAAACCGTTCGGCCGGGCGAACGCCGGCATCGACATGACCTTCGACTTTCCGGCGCTGATTGCCCATGCCGCAAAAACGCGGCCGCTGGCCGCCGGCACCATCGTCGGTTCGGGCACCGTCTCCAACAAGCTCGATGGCGGGCCGGGCAAGCCTGTCTCGGCGGGCGGCGCCGGCTATTCCTGTATCGCCGAGTTGCGTATGATCGAGACCATCGAAGCCGGCGAACCGAAGACGCCGTTTCTGCGCTTTGGCGATACCGTGCGCATCGAGATGAAGGACAGGGGCGGGCATTCGATCTTCGGCGCCATCGAGCAGAAGGTCGAGAAATACGAGGGGGCAAGAGAATGACAGGCGAGACATTCTATCTCCTGTGCGGTGTCTGGGCCCTTGTCATGCTGGCGATCTTCATCCCGGCGATCCGGCTGAGCTATCGCATCGAGGCGCGCTCGCCCGGCCTGACCAACCGCAGCGGCTTTCCGCGCAAGGCGATGATGTTTCACACCGTCACCAACACGAACGTCGCGCGTGACCAGGAAACGCAAGGCATGCGGCGGCGCATGATCGGGCTGCTGCTGATTGTTCTCGCTGGATTCCTGCTAATGGGGGCAGGCTTGTCGTTGGTCCGGTCAGCTGCGTGAAGTCATGGACCTGCTGAACCATTTCCGCCGCATGGCGCGCAACAATCTCTGGTCGAACGACCGGCTTTATGGCGCCGTACTGCAGCTTAAGCCTGGTGAATTCGAAGCCGAGCGAACCAGCTTCTTCCCGTCGATCAAGGCAACGCTGAACCACATTCTGGCGGTCGATCACCTCTATCTCGATTTTCTCGAAGAGGGCGGCGTCGGCGCCGCGGCCTATGATGAGTTCTTGCGCTTCGACGAAGCGGACACGCCCTTTGGCAAGCGGGCGGAGGCCGACCGGCGGCTGATCGCTTTTTGCGACCGCCTGTCGGCGGACGATCTCGAACGCCGCGTCGTCACTGATCGGCGCGAGGACGGCATGATACCGGAGCGGATCGGCGATTTGCTCGCCCATCTCTTCATCCACGACATCCATCATCGCGGCCAGGTGCACGCGATGCTGTCTGGCACCTCGGTGAAACCGCCACAACTCGACGAGTTCTTCCTCGATTACGATGTTAAGTTGAGGAAAGCCGAAGTCGAGCGGCTGGGACTGCGAGACCAACTGCTTGGCTAATTATGCCAAAGCCACATCGTAACTGGCGAAATGCGGGTCGGATGTAAGGATGGTGAGATTCTCCATTTGCGCCTGCGCAATCAGAAGTCTGTCGAACGGATCACCATGGTGGTGGGGTAGGCTGCCGACGGCGTTTGCGTGCTGGAAGGTTACGGCGAGCGGCTGAAATTGCATCCTTGGAAGCAGCGTTGGCAGGTCGTCCGGCGCATCGAGTTTTCTGATCGAGCGTTTGATGGCAATTTCCCAGACGCTAGCCGCGCTCGCGAACACCACCGCTTCCGAAGCCAGAATAGCGCGGTGGTGCTCGCTGAGACGCCGATCGTCCGAAATCGACCAGAGGATGATGTGTGTGTCGGCGAGAAACGGGCCGACCGTCATTTCACGTACTCATCCCACTCGGGACCGAGTTCATCAAAATCGTCCGCAATCCAGATCTTGCCCTTCAATGCGCCGATACGCGGCAGGGATTCGGCCACTGCCGGAGGTACGATACGCGCCGCCACCTTGCCGTGGCGTGTGAGCACGATCTCCTCGCCGGCTTCCGCACGGCTGACGAGTTCCGACAATTTGGCCTTGGCTTCGGCAATGGAAACATTCATGACTCGATCCTTTATGACCAGAATTTAGGTCATAACTGATCAAACCACAAGGCACCTCGGCCGAACTGGCTACGCTGCCTTGCCGTCCACCTTCAGCACGCCGCGCTTGATCTGGTCCTGCTCGATGGATTCGAACAGAGCGCGGAAATTGCCCTCGCCAAAACCTTCGTCGCCCTTCCTCTGGATAAACTCGAAGAAGATCGGCCCGATCACAGTCTTTGAAAAAATCTGCAGCAGGATCTTGGTCGTGCCGCCGTCGACGACGCCTTCGCCGTCGATCAGGATGCCGTGCCTTTTCATGCGCTCGATCGGCTCTTCATGGCCGTTCACGCGGGCATAAGACATGTCGTAATAGGTCTCGGGCGGGCCCGGCATGAACTTCAGGCCGTTGGCGGCCAGCCTGTCGGTGGCGCCGTAAATGTCGTCGGTGCCGACGGCGATGTGCTGGATGCCCTCGCCATTGTACTTCTTCAGATATTCGGCGATCTGGCTGGTCTCGTCCTTGGACTCGTTGAGCGGGATGCGGATCTTGCCGCAGGGCGAGGTGATGGCGCGGCTGACCAGGCCGGTGATCTTGCCGTCGATGTCGAAGAAATGGATCTGCTTGAAGCCGAACAGGTCGCGGTAGAAATCCCACCATTTGTCCATCTGGCCGCGATAGACATTGTGGGTCAGGTGGTCGAGATAATAGAAGCCGACGCCTTCCGGCCTGGGATCGCGCTCGCCCAGCCAGTCGAACTCGGCGTCGTAAGCCGAGCCCTTCTCGCCATAGGTTTCGATGAAATAGAGCAGCGATCCGCCGATACCGACGATCGCCGGCACGTCAAGCGCCTTCTCGGCGCCTTCATAGGGCGTCGCGCCCTTGGCCACGGCGTGGTCGAAGGCATGCCTGGCATCGACCACCCGCCACGCCATCGAGGCGGCGCAAGGGCCGTGCTTGTCGACGAATTTCATCGCATGCGAGCCGGGTTCGGCATTGACGACATAATTGATGTCGCCCTGCCGCCAGACGGTGATGTCCTTGCTGCGGTGCTTGGCCACCGGCACGTAGCCCATGCGGGTGAAAAGCTCGGCGAGCTTTTCCGGCTCGGCATGCGCGAATTCGACGAATTCGAAGCCGTCGGTGCCGGCGGGATTGGTTTTGCTGATCTTGGCGGGCGGTGCGTCGTGCGGGAAGGGACCCATGGCATTGCTCCGAAATCTGGCCCGAAATCTGGCATTGGTCGCATCGGCCATATCTGAGCCCAATCATAGCGCGGAGCGAGTGCAAATTGCTTGCATTCAAACGCTTGAAATGGTCTTATCATGCGCGAGTTGTGCACTGCGGAGCGGATATTCATGGATGACGCGCGCATCGACCAGTTTGACCGCAAGATAATGGCTCTGCTGCAGGGCGATGCACGGCTGACCAACAACGATTTGTCGGAACGGGTGAACCTGTCCGCGTCGCAATGCTCGCGCCGTCGCCAGCGGCTGGAGGAAGACGGTTATATCAAGGGCTACCGGGCGGTGCTCGACCGCGACAAGCTCGGCTTTTCCCTGGTCAACGTCATTTCGGTGACGCTCGCCACCCACAACCGCGACAATGCGCGGCGTTTCGGCGAATTGGTGGCGCGGCTGCCGCAAGTGCAGGAAGCGCACGCGCTGACCGGCGAGATGGATTATATATTGAAAGTGGTGACGCCGGACCTGAAGTCGCTGTCGGAATTCGTCAACAGCGTGCTTCTCCCGCACGAATCGGTTCAGCATGTGAAGACGGCGATCGTGCTGGAGACGTTGAAGGAGACCGGCGCGCTGCCGATCTGAGGGCGCGAACGTTCACCCCTTCGACTGCTGGATCAGCCCATAGAGATTGGTGCAGCGGGCGCCGGACCGGCAATAGGCGAACACCGGGCCTTCGAGTTCGTCGAGCGCCTCAGCCTGGTCCTCGACATTCTCGGCCGTGATCTGGCCGCTGATGACGGGGATGTAGCGGAAGGCGAGCCCGGCGCCCTCGACCGCCGCCTTGACGGTGTCGGCCGATGGCTGGCCGGGCTGCTCGTCGTCCGGCCGGTTGCAGATCACGCTCTTGAAGCCGGCGGCCTTGATGGTCGCGACATCCTCGGGCTGGATCTGGCCCGAGACCGAATAGTCCTCGCTGATCTGACGGTATTCCATGGCTGGGGTCCTCGCAATCTGGTTAGCGGCAGTCTTGCCACTCCCTGACCCGGTCGGCAATCCGCGCGAAAAGAAATCCATCCGCGCAGATAGAGATTTCGATGCCGGAAATCCAGCCGGGCTAACGCCGCATGTCGCCAGGACGCATCATGCGCCAGCCCGGCTGGATGAACCGGATCGGTCGGCTCAGCTGCCGAGGATCGCGCCTTTGATCTGGGCGATGTTGTTGTGCATCAGGTCGATATAGGTCGAGGCCGGGCCGTCGGGCTGTGAGAGCGCATCGGAATAGAGCGTGCCGCCCACCTTGATGCCGGTCTCGCTGGCGATCTGCTCGATCAGCCGCGGATTGGTGATGTTCTCGACGAAGATCGCCGCCGCCTTGTCCTGTTTCACCTGGCTGACCAGCTTGGCGACGTCGGCGGCGGAGGGCTCCGACTCGGTCGACACGCCTTCCGGGGCCAGGAACGTCAAGCCGTAGGCCTGCTCGAAATAGCCGAAGGCATCATGCGAGGTGATGACGACGCGCTTCTCTTGCGGGATCGACTGGATCGCTGCCTGTACCTCGCCCTCGAGCGCATCGAGCTTTTGCGTATAGGCGGCTGCATTGGCCTTGTAGCTGTCGCAACCCGCAGCGTCGGCCGTGCAGAAGGCGTCGGCGATGTTCTTCACATAGATCTTGGCATTGGCGATCGACTGGAAGGCGTGCGGATCGGTTGCCGTCTCACCATCGGCGTGGGCGTCGGCCTCGGCGAATTCGGGCTTGAAATTGATCGGCGTGACGCCCTTGGTCAGCACGGCGACGGTCGCCTTGGTTGCGCTGGCGTCGACCAGGCGCTGCAGAAAACCTTCGAAATGCAGGCCGTTGACCAGCACGATGTCGGCCTTGGCCATCGCCACCGCATCGGCTGGGCTCGGCTCGTAGACATGCGCATCCCCGTTCGGCCCGACGATGGTGGTCAGATCGATCCGGTCGCCGCCGACATTCTTGGCGAAGTCTCCGATGATGGTGAAACTGGCGACCACTTTCAACGGCTCCGCGAAAGCCGAAGATGCGCCAAAGGCGGTTAATGTTATAACGCTCACGGCCAAAGCGGCGCGGATCGATTTCAGCATGGACAAGTCTCCTTCGTTGGGATCAGGCAGTTCTGTGGCGGTGATGGATGATGCGGGCGCGCAGGATGCCGCGCGTCCCGAACAGGATCGAGGCGAAATAGACGACGCCGGCGGACAGGATGATGGCCGGGCCGGAGGGCAGCGACGCATGATAGGACAACAGCAGCCCGGCAATGCAAGAGGCAAAGCCGATCACTGTCGCCAGCACGCACATCGGCTCGACGCGCGAGGTCCAGAAGCGGGCCGCCGCTGCCGGCAGCATCATCAGCCCGACCGACAGCAAGGTGCCGAGCGCCTGGAAGCCGCCGACGAGGTTGAGCACGACGAGGCCGAGAAAGATGAAATGCACCGGGCTGCCCATCCGGCTGACCGAGCGCAGGAACAAGGGGTCGAGGCATTCGGCGACCAGCGCTCGCCAGAAGATGGCGAGGCTGACCAGCGTCACCACGACGATGCCGCCGATCAGCGTCAGCGCCTCGTTGTTCAGCGCCAGCACGGTGCCGAAAAGCACATGCATGAGATCGACGCTGGAGCCGCGGATCGACACCATAAGCACGCCGATCGCCAGCGAAATCAGATAGAAGGCCGCCATCGAGGCGTCCTCGCGCTGGATGGTGAAGCGCGAGACGGCGCCGGCGCCGAGCGCCACGATGATGCCGGCGATCAGTCCGCCGATGGTCATCGGCAGGATCTCCAGGCCATAAAACAGGAAGCCGGCGGCAGCACCCGGCAGGATGGCATGGGCCATGGCGTCGCCGGACAGGCTCATGCGCCGCAGCATCAGGAACACGCCGACCGGGCAGGCGCCGAGCGACAGCATCATCGAACCGGCGAGCGCCCGCTGCATGAAGGCGTAGTCGGCAAACGGGGCGACGAAAAGACCGTAAAGCACGTCCATCATGCCGCCCTCGGCCCGGAGCCGTGATGATGGTCATGGCTATGCTCGTGGCTGCTGTGATCGTGCACACTGTGATCATGCTCGCCAGGCTCGCACCATGGCGCGTTGTCCTCCCAGGCTTCGTGGAAGCGGCGCGCGCGCAACAAATTCTCCGGCCGCAGCGTCTCTCTGGTCTCGCCCCAGGCGACCGGCTGGCGCGCCAGGAGCAGTGTTTCGGGGAAATTCTGCCGCACTAGGTCGAGATCGTGGACGACCACCATGATCGTACGCTCCTCGCCATGCCAGCGCTTGATCAGTGCGATCAGGTCGCCGACGGTCTTCGTGTCGACGGCATTGAACGGCTCATCGAGCAGGATGAGCTCGGCATCCTGCAACAGCACGCGGGCAAACAGCGTGCGCTGCAGCTGGCCGCCCGACAACGTGTCGATCGGCCGCTTCTCGAAACCGCCGAGGCCGACGGCCATCAGCGCCTTGCTGACCGAGTCGCGATCTTCCCTGGTATAGCGGCCGAGCATGCCACGCCGCGGCCACAGGCCAAGCGAAACCAGGTCGACGACCCGGGCCGGAAAGGAGCGGTCGAGCTCGGACTGCTGCGGCAGGTAGGCGGCGCGCACGCCGGGCGCCCGGATCACCGCGCCGGCCATCGGCTTCAGGACGCCAACGATGCCCTTCATCAGCGTCGACTTGCCGGAGCCGTTGGCGCCGACGACCGCCGTCAAGGACCCCTTGCGGATCGTACCATTGAGGTGGTGGATCGCAGGATGGCTGTTATAGCCCAGCGTCAGGTCGCGGAAGGTCAGGCAGGTTTGGCTCATGTGACGATCCATGGGGCGACGATCGGTGCTGCAGGGGCGGATTCGATATGTGATGTTATTACATTAGTCAACAAGCCAATCGGGCGGAATTGCGGCCGGGCCGTCATGTTGTCCGCTTTGGCTTGGCTCAAGAGGTTCCGCTCGAGCGGCCTTGCTCGAAGCCAGCAGCGATCCTAAACAGGCGCAGCCGACAAGAGAAAGCCGGACAAGAGAAGGAATACCCAATGAGCATTCGTCGCATCGATGTGGGCCCGCGCATGAGCCAGATCGTCATCCACGGCAACACCGTCTATCTGGCCGGTCAGGTCGGCAAGCCGGGTGGAAACGTCGGCGCCCAGACAAAAGACATTCTGGCGGCGATCGACGAATTGCTGGCCAAGGCCGGCACCGACAAGACCAAGATCCTGCAGGCGATCATCTGGCTGGCCGACATGAGCACCTTTGCCGAGATGAACGCCGAGTGGGACAAATGGGTACCGCAGGGCAACACGCCGGCCCGCGCCACCGGCGAGGCCAAGCTTGCCGGACCGGAATATCTGGTCGAGATCATTGTCACCGCGGCGATTTGAGCAGCTCCGTAGGTTCCCCCTCATCCGGCCGCTTCGCGGCCACCTTCTCCCCGAGGAAGAAGAGACTGGCGCTGGCACCAGCGATCTCCTCTCCCCTCGGGGAGAGGTCGGATTGCCCCGAATGCTCTTCGCAATTCGGTCGGCAATCCGGGTGAGGGGGTCTGACCCTCAGTTGAAATGCTCACCCCTGCGACGGCGTGAACCGCGCCACCAGCGTGTGGCTCTCGGCCGCGTAGGTGAACCGGACATGGGTGACGGGGTGCTCGGCGCTCCATGTCCGCCGCTCGATCACCAGGCACGGCGCGCCGGTCGCGATGTCGAGAGCCGCCGCGATATGCTTGTCGGCTGCAACCGCGCGGATGCGATGCTCGGCCGCACTCCATGGCACACGGCCGATCAGCCACGGACCGGGCGCCGTGTCGAAAAACGCCTCTTCGGCGGCCTCCGGCACGGCAGCCAGGTTGATCAGCCGCTGCTCGTGGGCGAACGGCCGGTTGCCGGCGAAATGCCGGCATTCCAGCGCCAGCACCGGCCCGGCGACGTCGAGTTCCAGCAGGGCGCGATCGTCGGCACTGCTGCGCCTTCTGCTTCCCGCCACGCGCTCGTAGCGGTAGGGCAGGCCAAGTGCCTCGACCTCGATTCGGATGTCGTGGATTTCGAGAACGGCCGCCTGCGATTGCGGCCGGCGGACAAAACTGCCGGAGCGACGCCGGCGCTCGATCAGCCCGGCCTTGGCCAATTGCGACAGCGCCTTGTTCACCGTCATGCGCGAACATCTGTATTCTTCCGTCAGTTCATGCTCGAACGGAATGCGGTGGCCGGGCGCCCAGGCGCCGGACAGGATCCGTTCGCTGATGTCCGACAGGATGCGCCGGTGTAGCGAAAGGGCCTCGCCGCCGTCCGCGCTTCCAGAATCCGCGCTTATCGCCTCGATCATGCTCATGCCGAAAGCGCCGTCATCACCTTGCGGAAGCGCTCGGCAATGGCATCGCGTCTTGCATGCCTGCCGTCGCTGACCAGTTTCCTGCCATGCACCCAGACGCAATCGATCTTGGTGCCGTTGGCAAAAATCCAGGCGTCGAGGATCGCATCACCTGCCTTGCCCGCCAACGATGGATGCTTGCCGTCGAGCGAGACGAGATCGGCCGAGGCACCGGCAGTGATCCGCGAGGCGCCGGCGCCCAGCGCGGAACTGCCACCCTCGAGCGCCGCATCGAACAACGCGCGACCGGTCGATCCGCCGGCCACCGCCAGCACGTTGCGGGCGCGGTGGGCGAGGCGCTGCGAATATTCGAGCTGGCGCAACTCGTCGGGCAGGCCGATCAGCACGTTGGAATCCGAGCCGATGCCGAAGCGGCCGCCATGCTGCATAAAAAGGGGCGCGGCAAAGGTGCCGTCGCCGAGATTGGCCTCGGTGATCGGGCAGAGGCCGGCAACGGCGCCGCTTTTCGCCATATCGGTCGTCTCGGTGTCGGTCATGTGGGTGGCGTGGATGAGGCACCAGCGCTGGTCGACCTTGGCATTGGCAAGCAGCCATTCGACCGGCCGCGCCCCGGACCAGGCAAGGCAGTCCTCGACCTCCTTCATCTGCTCGGCGATGTGGATGTGGATCGGCCCCTCCGGCGCCATCGCCGTGATGTTTTCCAGTTCCTCGGGTGCCACGGCACGCAGGCTGTGTGGGGCCACGCCGACGACAGCCTGAGTCGACGCGCGAAGGGATTCGCGGCTTTTCTCAACAAGCCGCGAGAACTGGTTCACATCGTTGATGAATCGCCGCTGGCCTTCATTTGGCGCAGCGCGGTTGAAAGAGGAATGCGCGTAGAAGACGGGCAGCAAAGTCAGCCCGATGCCTGTCTCGGACGCTGCGGCAACGATGCGCTCCGCAATCTCGGCGATATTGGCATAGGGCCGCCCGTCGCGGTCGTGGTGTAAATAGTGAAACTCGCCGACGCGCGAGAACCCGGCCTCCAGCATCTCGACATAGAGTTGCGCCGCGACCGCCTCGACCTGGTCCGGCGTCATCGACAGCGCGAAACGATACATCACCTCGCGCCAGCTCCAGAAACTGTCGGCGGAAGGGCCGCGCAATTCGGCAAGGCCGGCCATGCCGCGCTGGAAGGCATGGCTGTGCAGGTTCGGCATGCCGGACAAAAGGATAGAATGGCGCTCGTCGCCAGGCAGAGGCGAGGTATCCGCCTCGACCGTTGCGATCTTGCCGTCGGAGACTACGATCCGCACATCGCTGCGCCAGCCGTCGGGCAGAAGTGCCTGTTCCGCAAAAATCGCCGTCACGTCTTTCTCCAAATCCCGGTTGGCCATGTGATGATAGCGCTTGCAGTGCCTTTTGATATGTATATACATAATAACTCCCGATTGAAACGGAAAAGATGATGGCTGGAGAGAGCAAAAACCGGGCACGGGAGCTTCGCCTTTGGCGCAATGCGCGCCTCGCGACCATGGCTGATAGCAGCGCCGGGTTAGGCGTCGTCGAGCACGGTGCAATCGCCGTGCGCAACGGCCGGATCGTCTATGCCGGGTCGGAAGCCGACATGCCGGCAGCGCTCCGCCCCAGAGCACTTGGCAAAGACGCCGAGGCGACCGACTGCGAAGGCCGCTGGATCACGCCTGGCTTGATCGACTGCCACACCCATCTGGTCCATGCCGGCAACCGTGCCAATGAATTCGAGATGCGGCTGGCCGGCGCCACCTATGAGGAGGTCGCCAAGGCCGGCGGCGGCATCGTTTCCTCGGTCAAGGCACTGCGCGCCGCGAGCGAGGACGAGCTGGTCGCCCAGTCGCTGCCACGCCTCGACGCGCTGATCGCCGAAGGCGTCACCACCGTCGAGATCAAATCCGGCTACGGTCTCGACCTCGAAAACGAGAAGAAGTCGCTGCGCGCCGCGCGACGGCTGGGCGGTGAGCGGCCGGTGACGGTCAGAACCACTCTCCTCGGCGCTCATGCGCTGCCGCCCGAAGCAAAAGGCGACAAGGACGCCTTTATCGATCTTGTCGCCAACGAGATTTTGCCGGCCGTCGCTGCCGAGGGCCTGGCCGATGCCGTCGACGGCTTTTGCGAAGGCATCGCCTTTTGGCCGGAGCAGATTTCTCGCGTGTTCGATGCGGCCAAGGCGGCGGGCCTGCCGGTCAAGCTTCATGCGGACCAGCTGTCCAATCTGCACGGCGCGGAACTTGCGGCACGCTATGGTGCGCTATCGGCCGATCACCTCGAATATACCGACGAGGCGGGCGCGGCGGCGATGGCGAAGGCAGGAACCGTGGCGACCATCCTGCCCGGCGCCTACTACTTCATCCGCGAGACCAAGAAGCCGCCGATCGCCCTGTTTCGCCAGCATGGCGTCAGGATGGCCGTTGCCACCGATAACAATCCCGGCACCTCGCCGCTGACCTCGCTGCTGCTGACCATGAACATGGCGGCGACATTGTTCGGCCTGACCGTCGATGAATGCCTTGCCGGCGTCACGCGCGAGGCTGCCCGCGCGCTCGGGTTGCTTGGACAGACCGGTACGCTGGAGGTCGGAAAATCCGCCGATCTGGCGATCTGGGACGTCGAACGCCCGGCCGAACTCGTCTACCGCATGGGCTTCAACCCGCTGCATGCCCGCATCTGGAGGGGACAATGACCGAACTCAAGCTCAGGCCAGGCAATGCCAAGCTGGCCGATTGGCGCGCCATCTATCGCGGCGCCGCACTGAGGCTCGACGATGCCTGCCGGCCGAAGATCAAGGCCAGCGCCGAGGCCGTCGCCAGGATCGTTGCCAAGGGCGAGCCGGTCTACGGCATCAACACCGGCTTCGGCAAGCTGGCCAGCGTGCGCATCCCCGCCGCCGACCTCGAGACGCTGCAGCGAAACATCGTGCTGTCGCATGCCGCCGGCGTCGGCGAGCCGATGCCGCTGGCAATTTGCCGGCTGATGATGGCGCTGAAGCTGGCCAGCCTGGCCCAGGGCGCCTCCGGCGTGCGGCCGCGGACGATCGAGCTGCTCGAGGCGATGCTGGCCAACGACGTTATCCCCGTGGTGCCGGCGCAAGGCTCGGTCGGCGCTTCCGGCGACCTCGCGCCGCTGTCGCACATGACCGCGGTGATGATCGGTGTCGGCGAATGCTTTACCCCGCATGGCCGCTTCCCGGCCAAGGTCGCCTTTGTCTCGCACGGCCTGGAGCCGGTGATATTGGGCGCCAAGGAAGGCCTTGCGCTGCTCAACGGTACGCAGTTTTCGACCGCCTATGCGCTGGCGGCTTTGTTCGAGGCGGAAGTGCTCTATCAGTCAGCGCTGGTCGCCGGCGCGTTGTCGACCGATGCCGCCAAGGGCTCCGACGCGCCGTTCGATCCACGCATCCATCTGCTCAGGAAACATCGCGGCCAGATCGAGACGGCCGAGGCGTTGCGTAATTTGATGGCCGGCAGCGCCATCCGTGAATCGCACCGCGTCGGCGACGAGCGCGTGCAGGACCCATACTGCCTGCGCTGCCAGCCGCAGGTGATGGGCGCAGCACTCAGCGTGCTGCGTCAGGCCGCCGATACGCTCGGCACCGAGGCCAATGGCGTCACCGACAATCCGCTGATCTTTGCCGAGGACGACACAGCGCTTTCTGGCGGAAATTTCCACGCCGAGCCGGTGGCCTTCGCCGCCGACATGATCGCGCTCGCCGTCTGCGAGATCGGCTCGCTGTCGGAACGGCGCATCGCCATGCTGGTCGACCCGGCGCTGTCGGGCATGCCGGCCTTTCTGACGCCCAAGCCGGGTCTGAATTCCGGTTTCATGATCCCGCAAGTGACAGCCGCGGCGCTCGTCTCGGAAAACAAACAAAAAGCGTATCCGGCCAGCGTCGATTCGATCCCGACCTCGGCCAACCAGGAAGACCACGTCTCGATGGCGGCACATGGCGCGCGCCGGCTCATCGGCATGGTCGAGAATGCGACGGCCGTCATCGGCATCGAATTGCTGGCCGCGGCGCAAGGCTGCGATTTCCATGCCCCGCTGGCCTCGAGCGCGGCACTGGAGGCGGTGCGCCGGCTGGTCAGGGCAGAGGTGCCGCATCTCGACAACGACCGGCACTTCCATCCCGACATGGAGAAGGCCATCGCCATGGTACGCAGCGGCGCGGCGGTGGAAGCGGCAAGCGCGGTAAAGCTGCCGGGAGTGACGTCGTGAGACTGTACGCCGCCACAGGTCGGACGTTGGCGAAACCCTCGACGCCAGCTGATCTCCCCCCAAGTGGGGGAGATGTCCGGCAGGACAGAGGGCGGCGCTGTCCCGCCAACCTCAGCCCGGCAATACCGAAATTTTCAAAGTCAAAAACAAAAAACCCGCCTCGAGGGCGGGTCGTCGGTGACAATCATCACCATACCCATATTAGTAGCATAGCTGCCGGCACAAAGCAAGAACAAAATACGACACGGCCGGCAAAAAGCGAGGTCGGTGTTCACGGACAATTGCAAGGTCGCGTTCTGCCGCGCCCCCCTCTGCCCTGCCGGGCATCTCCCCCACGAGTGGGGAGATTGGCCGTTACACTGGCTTTCGCCAATCTCCAACGTTGCAGGACTGAGCGAGGCGCCGCAGCTGCCAATCTCCCCCCCTGTGGGGGAGATGCCCGGCAGGGCAGAGGGGGGCGCCGTAGAGCTCCAACGCGCGGAGACTTCTCATGACTTGGCTCACCGTCACCCGAGGCACGGCACCCCTGCTGGTTTCGATCCCGCATACCGGCATCGATCTGGCCGGCCTCGACAACCGACTTATCTCGCCCTGGCTCGGCCGCCGTGACGCCGACTGGTGGATCGACAAGCTTTATGATTTCGCCGAGAGCCTTGGCGCGACGGTGGTGCATACGGCGATCTCGCGCACCGTCATCGACGTCAACCGCGATCCGTCTGGCGTTTCGCTCTATCCCGGCCAGACGACGACTGGGCTCTGCCCGACCGAGACCTTCGACGGCGATCCGCTCTACCGCGAAGGCGAGGAGCCGGGGCCGTCTGAGATCGACGAACGCCGCGAAAAATTCTTCGTGCCCTATCATGCCGCGTTGCAGGCCGAGATCGACAGGCTGCGCGCTTTGCACGGGAAGATCGTCGTCTATGACTGCCACTCGATCCGTTCGGTGCTGCCGCGCCTGTTCGAAGGCAAATTGCCGGTCTTCAATCTCGGCACCAATGACGGCAAGAGCGCCGATCCGGCGTTGCAGGAGAAAGTCACGCAGATTGTCGCAGAAACCGGCGAGAGCTTTGTCGTCAACGGCCGCTTCAAGGGCGGCTGGATCACGCGTCATTTCGGCCAGCCGCAAGCCGGCGTCCACGCGCTGCAGATGGAGCTCTCCAACCGTGGCTATCTGCGCGAGCCCGAAGGCAAGGGCGAACCGGATAACTGGCCGGTGCCTTACGACGCCGAATTCGCAGCGCCGATCCGCGTCACGCTGAGAAAGATCCTGGAAACGGCGATCGCCTGGGCTGAACGCTGACGCACGGCGCACCTCACTCGAAAGGGACAATCATGACCGATCCTCGCCACAATATCCGTGAAGTGCGCAGCCCGCGCGGCAGCGAGCTCAACGCCCGCACCTGGCTGACGGAAGCGCCGTTGCGCATGCTGATGAACAATCTCGATCCGGACGTCGCCGAAAATCCCAACGAACTGGTCGTCTATGGCGGCATCGGCCGGGCGGCGCGCACCTGGAACGATTTCGACCGCATCGTTGCCTCGCTGAAGACGCTTGCCGACGACGAGACACTGCTGGTGCAATCCGGCAAGCCGGTCGGCGTGTTCCGCACCCATGCCGATGCGCCGCGCGTGCTGATCGCCAATTCGAACCTCGTGCCGCACTGGGCGACATGGGAGAAGTTCAACGAGCTCGATAGAAAAGGCCTTATGATGTACGGCCAGATGACGGCCGGCTCATGGATCTACATCGGCACGCAAGGCATCGTGCAGGGCACCTACGAGACCTTCGTCGAGGCAGGCCGTCAGCACTATGGCGGCAATCTCAAAGGCAAATGGATCCTGACCGGCGGCCTCGGCGGCATGGGCGGTGCCCAGCCGCTCGCCGCGGTCATGGCCGGCGCCTGCTGCCTGGCGGTCGAATGCGATCCCGACCGCATCGATTTCCGGCTGCGCACCCGCTATGTCGATGAGCGCGCCGACACCCTCGACGAGGCGCTGGAGAAGATCGAGCGCTGGACCAAAGCCGGTGAGGCGAAATCGGTCGGCCTGGTCGGCAACACCGCCGACATCGTGCCGGAACTGGTGCGGCGCGGCGTACGCCCCGACATCGTCACCGACCAGACCTCGGCGCATGACCCGCTCAACGGCTATCTGCCCAAGGGCTGGTCGCTGGCCGAATGGCGCGAGAAGCGCACCAGCGACCCGAAGGCGGTCGAAAAGGCTGCCCGCGCGTCGATGCGCGAGCATGTCGAGGCGATGGTGGCGTTCTGGAACGCCGGCGTGCCGACGCTCGACTACGGCAACAACATCCGCCAGGTGGCGAAGGAGGAGGGGTTTGAGAATGCCTTTGCCTTCCCGGGTTTCGTGCCGGCTTATATCCGTCCGCTGTTTTGCCGCGGCATCGGCCCGTTCCGCTGGGCAGCACTTTCCGGCGATCCCGAGGATATCTACAGAACCGACGCCAAGGTGCGCGAGCTGACTCCTGGTAACACCCATCTGCACAACTGGCTCGACATGGCGCGTGAGCGCATCGCCTTCCAAGGGTTGCCGGCCCGCATCTGCTGGGTTGGCCTTGGCGACCGCCACCGGCTCGGCCTCGCCTTCAACGAGATGGTCGCCAGCGGCGAACTGAAGGCACCGGTGGTCATCGGCCGCGACCACCTCGATTCCGGCTCGGTCGCCTCGCCGAACCGCGAGACGGAGGCGATGAAGGACGGCTCCGATGCCGTCTCCGACTGGCCGCTGCTCAACGCCTTGCTCAACACCGCGTCCGGTGCCACCTGGGTGTCGCTGCACCATGGCGGCGGCGTCGGCATGGGCTTTTCGCAGCATGCCGGCATGGTTATCGTCGCCGACGGCACGCGTGAGGCGGCCAAGCGCCTTGAGCGGGTTCTGTGGAACGATCCGGCGACGGGCGTCATGCGTCACGCCGACGCCGGCTACGACATCGCGATCGAGTGCGCCAGGGAGAACCAGCTCAACCTGCCCGGCATATTGGGCTGAGCGCGCCTTGCGCATCCTTCGGGCCTCGGAATACCGGTCGATGCCGTGGAAGAACGGCGGCGGCGTGACGACGGAGATTGCCGTCTCGCCGGCAGGTGCTGGGCTCGACGATTTCGACTGGCGCGTCTCGATGGCGCTGGTCGAGGGCGGCGGCCCGTTTTCCGGCTTTCCCGGCGTCGACCGGACTTTGGCCTTGCTGGAAGGCGAGGGCATGGTCCTCGATATCGCCGGCCGGCCGCCGGTCGAAATCACCAAGGCTTCCGCACCGCTTGCCTTTCCGGCCGACGTGCCGACGCAAGCCACGCTGATCGCCGGTCCGATCACCGACCTCAACGTCATGACCCGCCGGACCCGGGCGATCCACCAGGTCGAGCGCCTGTTGATTTCGGCTCCGACGAAAATCCGGTTTGGAGCCGATGAAACACTCATCCTGTCCCTCGACGGCGAGCTTAGGGTGGCCGGCGCCGCGCCCGTGCAACTGGGGCCGCTCGATGCGCTGTTGCTCGGGCCGCAAGCGCCGGAACTGCGCCTTGATCCCGTCCGGCCGGCGATGCTGTTCGTGATCCGCATCGATCGCATTGCCGGCAACGATTAACGCCTGTTTCCAAACATGATCGAGACGCCGGTCAAATATTGCGTAAGCTGGTCCCTGCATCACGAAAAAGCCTGAATCTTCCGCCGATCAGAAGCCGAAACGATGCTCGGAGGCGCTCGCCTGGAAGTTGTCGAAAGACGACACCTTGTCGTGGTGCGGAAACAAACATTCGGCCAAGTGTTGCGATGCAACCAATTGCATTTGGACCGGTTTTAGGGACATTGCCGTGGCGGTGACGCCGCACTGCGTCCCCAACACGGAACCTTAGATGAATATCCAGACCAATCTCGCACAGATCGAAAAGACGAGCGCCAGCTTCCCGGCTGTCACCGACGAGCCGATACGCTCCCATTTCCTGACGGAAGATCGGCTGCGCGCGTTGGGCGCAGCCCTTGCCAATGGCGATGCCAAGGATTTGTTCGGGCTGACGCCTTTCGATTTTCAGGCGCGCATCCGCGACAGCGCCAGGAAGATTCTCGATGTCTACCGTTCCACCAACGCTGCCCAGGCGAGGGGCGAAACGATCACGCCCGCGGCACAGTGGCTGCTCGACAACAACTACCTGGTCGAGGAGACCATTTTCCAGGTCAAGCGCGACCTGCCGCGCCGCTTCTATCGCCAGTTGCCGACGCTGAAACTGTCCGACGGATCCAGCGTGCCGCGCGCGTTGGCGGTCGCATGGACCTATGTCGCGCATTCCGACAGTTCCGTCTCGTCGGCCATGTTCAAGGCGATCGTCGAAGGCTTCCAGTCCGTCGAGCCGCTGAAGATCGGCGAACTATGGGCGCTGCCGTCGCTGCTGCGCTTTGTCCTGATCGAGAATCTTCGCCGGATCGCGGTGCGCGTCAATCGCACGCGGGAGTTGCGCCAGATCGCCAACGAGGTCGCCGACCGTGTGCTGGCGACGGACGACAGCGCCGACCGGCAGACGATACTTTCCGGCTACAGCGCCCATGCGCAGGACACCACCTTCGCAACCCAGTTGCTCTACCGGCTGCGCGACGGCTCGCAAAATGCCGGCAGGGCGCTGGAATGGCTGGAGGGCGAGCTGGAAAGGACGGGCTCCGACGCCGAGGAAATCATCCTCAGCGAGCACCGCACGCTGTCCAGCGGCAATGTGACCACCGGCAACATCATCCGCGGCCTGCGCCTCATCAATGACATCGACTGGACGGTGTGGTTCGAGGGCGTCAGCCGCATCGACACTTTGCTGCGCGAGCGCACCGATTTCGCGGCGCTCGATTTCTTTTCGCGCGACCAATACCGGACTGCGATCGAGGAGCTGGCACGCCGTTCCGATCTTTCCGAATTTCGCGTTGCCGAACGGGCGATTGAACTCGCCGGCCATGCTGCCGATGCGCCGGGCTCCGAAACCGGTCCGATCGCTCACACCGACGTCGGCTTCTTTCTGGTCGGTCCGCGCCGGATGGAACTGGAGCGGTCGATCGGCTACCGGCCTACCATCGGCAAGACGATCAACCGGACGTTCCGCAAGACCGGATGGCTGGGCATCGTCGTGCCGGTGTTTGCGCTGACGGTCCTGCTTCTGGTCGTCTCCGGCAATGCGCTCGCCAATCTCGGCCTGTCAGTGCCGTCGATCGTCCTGATGCTGGCCCTGTTCGCGGTGCCGGCCAGCGAAGGCGCGCTCGCATTCTTCAACACCGTCGTCTCGCTGTTTTTGAAGCCGACGCGTCTCATCGGCTATGATTTCAGGCATGGTGTACCGCCCGAGGCACGGACGCTGGTGGTGGTGCCGTCGCTGATCGGCTCGCGCGACGACGTCGAGGAGAACATCCGCAACATCGAAGTGCATCACCTCGCCAACACGGCGGGCGAGATCCATTTCGCGCTGCTTTCCGACTGGCCGGACTCGAAGACCGAGATCGATACGGCGGATGTCGAAATCCTCGAATTCGCCCGCGCCGAAATCGCCCGACTGAACGCCCGCTATCCCTCGGATGGCGCGCCGCGCTTTTATCTGCTGCATCGGCGCCGGCTCTACAACGCCTCGCAAGGCGTCTGGATGGGCTGGGAGCGCAAGCGCGGCAAGCTGCACGAATTGAACCTCCTGCTGCGCGGCGACAGCGACACCACCTTCCTGCCGTTGGAAATGCCATTGCCGGAGAGCGTCGTCCACGTCATGACGCTGGACGCCGACACCCGCACAACCCGCGACGCCGTCGCCGCGCTGGCCGGCAAGCTTTGCCACCCGCTCAACCGTCCGCATTTCGACGCGGCCCGGCGCGAAGTCACGGCAGGCTATTCTATCCTGCAGCCGCGCATCACCGCGTCGCTGACCAGCGGCGACGAGGCGTCGTTCTTCCAGCGTGTCTTTTCCGCCAATCGCGGGCTCGACCCGTACGTCTTTGCCGTGTCGGACCTCTACCAGGACATCTTCGGCGACGGTTCCTTCACCGGCAAGGGTCTCTACCATGTCGACGCCTTCGAGGCGGCGCTGAAGGGCCGCATCGAGGAAAACACCATCCTCAGCCACGATCTGCTCGAAGGCGCGCTGGCGCGATCGGCCTTGGTCACCGACGTCGAACTGGTCGAGGATTATCCGACCCGCTATTCGGTCGACGCATCGCGCCACCATCGCTGGGCACGCGGCGACTGGCAGCTTCTGGGCTTCATCCTCGGCCCGCGCTCAAACGTGCCGGCGCTGTCGCGTTGGAAGATGGTGGACAATCTGCGCCGCTCGGTGACGCCGATCTTCTGGGTGATGGCCGCGATCGCCGGCTGGACGCTGCTGCCATTCACGCAGGCGGCGCAATGGCAGGCGCTGCTGATCCTCACGCTGTTCATGGCGCCCACTTTCGACATCGTCAACGCCATCCTGCCGAAGAGCGGCGACCAGACGCCGCGCGGCCATTTCTCGGCATTGGCGCGCGACGTTGCCTTCGGTACCGCCTTGGTGGCGCTGAAGATCGTGCTGATGGCGCATCTTGCCTGGATGATGGGCGACGCGATCATCCGCACGCTCTACCGCCTGTTCGTCAGCCGCCAGAACCTGCTCGAATGGCGCACCGCCTCGCAGGCACACAAGGGCGGCGACAACGATCTCGGCTCCTATTACAGCATCATGTACGGCGCGGTGATCATCGGCGTCGTCGGCCTCGCTGTGCCGGTGCTGGCCGATTCCACCGGCGCCTTCGTCGCCTTCTTCTTTGCCTTGTTCTGGATCGGCTCGCCCGCCATCGCCTGCTGGATCAGCCGTTCGGCCGAAACCGAGGATCGCCTGCGCATATCGGCCGCCGATATCCACGCGCTGCGCACCGTGGCGCGGCGAACGTGGCACTATTTCGAGACCTTCGTGACGGCCGAGCATCACCATCTGCCGCCGGACAATTTCCAGGAAAGCCCGGCCCCCGTGGTGGCGCCCCGCACCTCGCCGACCAATATCGGCGTCTACCTGCTGTCCGTGATTTCGGCACGCGATTTCGGCTGGATCAGCCTCTCCGACGCCGTCAACCGCATCGACGCGACCATGTCGACCATCGAGAGCATGCCGCGCGATCGCGGCCATCTCTTCAACTGGTACGACACCACGACGTTGAAGCCGCTCTATCCGCTGTACATTTCTGCCGTCGACAGCGGCAATCTCGCCGGCCATCTGGTGGCCGTGGCCGCTGCCTGCGCCGAATGGGCGGAAGCGCCGTCGGTGCATGTGCAGGGCGACTTCGAAGGCATCCTCGACACCGTCACCATCCTCGACGAAAGCCTTGAGGAGTTGCCCGACGACCGCCGCCAATTGCGGCCCTTGCGCCAGCGGCTCGCCGACCGTCTCGACGGCATGCGGCGGGCGGTGGAATTGATCAAGGCGCAGCCGGAGATGGCGTCGATCCGCACTATCAACCTGGCCGTCCTGGCCGGCGAGATACGCAAGCTCGCGACAGCCATCCACACCGAGGCCGCATCGACCCAGAGCGACACCATCGCCGATTGGGCGGCCAGGCTCGAAGCCACCTGCGAGGCGCATGTCCACGACGCGCACAGCGACGAAAACGCCGTCGCGGCATTGCGGGCTAAGCTTCTGACCTTGCGCGAGCGCACGCGCCGTTTCGCCTTCGAGATGGATTTCTCGTTCCTGATGCGGCCCGAACGCAAGCTCTTGTCGATCGGTTACCGGGTCGAAGAGCATCAGCTCGACGAAAGCTGCTACGACCTTTTGGCCTCCGAAGCGCGGCTGACCAGCCTGTTCGCCATCGCCAAGGGCGATTTGCCGACCGAGCACTGGTTCCGGCTCGGCCGGCCGATCGTCGAGATCGGCTTCCAGGGCGCGCTGATGTCCTGGTCCGGCTCGATGTTCGAGTATCTGATGCCGCCGCTGGTGATGAAGGAGCCGCAAGGCAGCATTCTCAACCAGACCAGCAAGCTCATCATCAAGCGCCAGATCCAGTATGGCCGGTCGAAGAACGTTCCCTGGGGGATTTCGGAAGCGGCCTACAACGCCCGCGACCGCGAACTGACCTATCAGTACACCAATTTCGGCGTGCCCGGGCTCGGGCTGAAGCGCGGCCTTGGCCAAAACACGGTGATCGCGCCCTACGCGACCGTGCTGGCAGCGCAGTTCACGCCGCATGAATCCGTGCAGAACTTGGCCAGGCTGAGGCGGCTGGGCGCACTGGGCCGGCATGGCTTTTACGACGCGGTGGATTTCACGCCGCAACGCGTCCCCGAGGGTACCGACCACGCGGTCGTGCTGAACTACATGGCCCACCACTCGGGCATGTCGATCGCCGCCGTTGCCGATGCGATCTTCGAAGGGCGCCTGCGCGACCGCTTCCACAGCGATCCGGTGATCGAGTCGGCCGAATTGCTCTTGCAGGAAAGGGCGCCGCGCGACATCCCGACGGCGACCGTCAGGACCGAGGCCGACGAGCGCTCCAAGGACGAGACCGAGCTCGAGAGCCCGGATACGCGCATCGTGCTCGATCCGCTCAGGGCGCTGCGCTCGACCAGTGTCATGTCCAACGGCCGCTACTCGGTCATGGCTACCGCCACTGGCTCGGGCTACAGCCGCTGGGGCGAACTTGCCGTCACGCGCTGGCAGCCGGATCCGACCGAGGACCGCCTTGGTTCCTACATTTTCCTGCGCGACGCCAGCAATGGCGACTGGTGGTCGGCCACCGCCGAGCCGAAGCGCGCCGCCGACGAGCGTGTGCAGACGCTGTTTTCCGACGACAAGGCGAGCTTCGTCAAATCGATTGGGTCGCTGCGTTCGGAGGTCGAGTGCATCGTCATCTCGGAAGGCAATGGCGAGGGCCGGCGGGTAACGCTCTACAATGACGGCGCCGCCGACCGGCACATCGAAGTGACTTCGTATGCCGAACTGGTGCTGGGCTCCGAGCCCTCGGACAATGCGCATCCGGCCTTTTCGAAGATGTTCGTGGAAACCGAGATCGCGCCGAACAACGGCGCGATCTTCGCCACCAGGCGCAAGCGCGAAAAGGACGAGCCCGATGTCACCATGGTGCATTTCGTCACCGATCCGTCTGGATCGGCGCGTGATGCCGAGGCGGAAACCGACAGGCGCACCTTCATCGGCCGCGGCCGCACCATCACGGACGCGGCTGCCTTTGATCCCGGCGCCAAGCTTGGCGGCCATTCCGGCTTCACCCTGGATCCGATCGCCTCGCTTCGCCGGCAGGTGCGCGTGCCGGCCAACAAGAAGATTTCGCTGACGTTCTGGACCGTCGTCGGCGCCGATCGCGCCGAATTGGATGCCGCTATCGCACGGCTCGACCATCCCGAAAGCTTCTCCCGCCAGGCGATGCTCGCCTGGACGCGCTCGCAGGTGCAGACCCGTCACCTCGGCCTCAGCCTGTCCGACGCCGCCAATGTGCAGAAGCTGGCGCGCTACCTGATCTATCCCGATCCGTTCCTGCGCCTGCCCGGCGAATCCATCGCCTCCGGGCTCGGCAGGCAGTCCAGCCTGTGGCCGACCAGCATATCCGGCGATTTTCCCATTTTCCTGGTCAGGATCGCCGATGTCGCCGATCTGGAGATCGTCGCCCAGGCGCTTCGCTTCCAGGAATACATGCGCGCCCGCGGCATGATGATCGATTTTGTCGTCGTCAACGAGCAGGCTTCGTCATACGTGCAGGACTTGCAGCGCGCGGTCGAGACGCTGTGCGAAAACAGCCGGTTGCGCGGCAAGGAGCTTGGACCCCGCCAGCACATCTTCGCGGTGCGCCGCGATCTGATGGAGGAAACGACCTACAGGACTTTGCTCGCCGTCGCCCGGGTGGTGCTGCATACGCGTAACGGCACCATCTTCGACCAGATCGAGCGCGCCGAGGCCGCGGCACTGCAGGCGCGAGACGCCGCCCTCCAGCCGGCAGACCTTGCAGCGCTTCGCGAGCCGTCCTTGCCGGTGCCGACGGCGCAAGCGTTTGCCGCCCAGGCACTGGTCGAGGCCCGCGTCGACGGCAGCGGGCTCGACCAATGGAACGGTTTCGGCGGCTTCGACGGCGGCGGACGCCACTACGTCGTGCGTCTTGCCGGCCGGCGCACGACGCCGCAACCGTGGATCAACGTCATCTCCAACCCATCGTTCGGTTTCCACATATCGGCTGAAGGCGCTGCCTTCACCTGGAGCCGCAACAGCCGCGACTATCAGTTGACGCCATGGTCGAACGATCCGGTCACCAACCGGCCGGGCGAGGCTATCTATATCTACGATCATGCCAGTGGCAAAGCGTTCTCGCCGCTGGCTGCCGTGGTGCGTGACCCGACAATGACCTACGAAACCTGGCACGGGCAGGGTTTTTCGACGTTCCGTTCAAAGCGCGGGCCGCTGTCGATGGACCTGACCCATGTCGTCGATCCCGTCGATCCGGTGAAGATATCGCGGCTGCGCATCCAGAATTCGGGTTCGGCGCCGATGCGGCTACGCGTCTACGCCTATGCCGAATGGGTTCTTGGCGGCCATCGTTCGCGCACCGCGGCAAGCATCGTTCCGTCCCGGGATGCCGCGACCGGCGCTCTGCTGGCGCAAAATCCCTATGGGCTCGATTTTGGCGAACGGATCGCCTTTCTGGCCGCCGACGGTGCGGTGCATTCGGTCACCGCCGACCGCGGCGAATTCATCGGCAGGCTGGGCTCCAGCGAGTTTCCGCATGCCGTGCTGAGCGGCGCCGGCCTGTCGGGCCGTGTCGAGGCCGGCGACGATCCCTGCGCGGCCATCGCACGCGACATCGACATCGCTGCCGGTGGCGACGTCACGCTGCTCTGGCTGCTCGGCGACGCGGCCTCGCCCGAGGAGGCCAGCGCGCTGGTGCAGACCCATCGCTCCAGGGATTTCGATCAGCGGCTGGCCGACAACGAGCGCACATGGCGCGGCTTTCTTGACACCATCCAGGTCGAGACGCCGGACAAGGCACTCGACGCCATGGTCAATCACTGGCTGCCCTATCAGAGCCTGGCCTGCCGCATCCGTGCCCGCTCTGCGTTCTATCAGGCAAGCGGTGCCTTCGGCTTCCGCGATCAGCTGCAGGACACCTTGGCCTTGCTGGCGCATGACCCCAAGTTGGCGCGTGACCAGATCCTCAATGCGGCGCGGCGGCAATTTCCCGAAGGCGACGTGCAGCATTGGTGGCTGCCGCGCACAGAGGCAGGCGTTCGCACCATGATCTCGGACGACGTGGTCTGGCTGGCCCACGCCACGGCGCGTTACCTGCTGGTGACGGGCGATACCGCGATCCTGAAGGAGCAATTGCCTTTCATCGAGGGGCAGGCGCTGGGCGAAGGCGAGCACGATGCTTTCTTCATCCCGGAAATCTCGAAGAAGACAGCCTCGCTCTATGACCATTGCGCGCGGGCGCTCGATCTTGCCGTCAAGCGCAGCAGCCCAGCCGGGCTGCCGCTGATCCTCGGCGGCGACTGGAACGACGGCATGAACCGCGTCGGCGAGCACGGCAAGGGCGAGAGCGTGTGGCTGGGCTGGTTCCTGCTGAAGACGCTGGGCGACTTTGCCGCTGTCGCCAAGGCGCAGAGCGATGCCAAGCGCGCGCAGGCCTGGGCAAAGCACGCCGAGATGCTGAAGCGGGCGCTGGAAAGCACCGCCTGGGATGGCGAGTGGTATCGGCGCGGCAGCTTCGACGACGGCACGCCGCTCGGCTCGCGCAAATCGGACGAGTGCAAGATCGACTCGATCGCCCAGTCCTGGAGCGTGCTTTCGGGCGAGGGCGACCCGGCGCGGTCGACGACGGCAATGGGGCAGGCGCTGAAAACGCTCGTCGACGACGAGCTCAAGATCGTCAAGCTGTTCACCCCGCCGTTCTCGAGGACGGAAAAGGACCCGGGCTACATCAAGAGCTATCCGCCGGGGGTCCGTGAAAACGGCGGCCAATACACGCACGCGGCGACATGGTTCGTCATTGCGCTCGCCGAGATGGGTCGCACCGACGATGCCTACCGTTGCCTTTCGATGCTCAATCCGGTCAACCATGCACTCGATGAAGCCGCGGCAGAGCGCTACCGGGTGGAACCCTACGTCGTCGCGGCCGACGTTTATTCCGGGCAGGACAAGGGCGGCCGCGGCGGCTGGACCTGGTATACCGGTTCGGCGGGCTGGCTTTATCGCGCGGCGGTCGAGAGCATTCTCGGCATCGAGCGTCGCGGACAGCGCATTCAATTCACGCCGAGACTTCCCAGCCATTGGGACGGTTATTCGGCGACCCTGAAGATGCTGGGCGCCGAGATCAAGGTACGCGTCGTCCGCGACAAAAAGGCTCGGGCCATCTCACTTGAAGTGAATGGCACGAAGACCAAATCTTCGTCCTTCGAGCCAAAAGCCGGAGACAACGCCGAGGTGATCGTCAGAATACCGGCCTAGATTCAAGGGCTTGGAGCGTCCCTTGCGCTCCCCCAGGGAACGCACGGGCACTCCAAGTGCCTCTACCGGTTATATTTGCGTTTGACCTTGCTGAATGCCTGCACACGACTTTAGACGTCGTGCCCGGGGTCTTGCTGATTAAAATTGTGGCAGTGCTTTCCAGCTGCCATGATTTTGCCGCAACGCTGACATTTCACCTTTTATCTCAAACTGTTAGACGATCACGGCAAATTTCGAAGCGTCGTCATCTTTTGTTCGCGGAATGGGAACGGAAGAGGTAGACGAGCATTGTTTTGCGACGCGTCAACCGATACGAGTCAAAAAATGACGCACTGCACCATAAATAATTGGCGGAGTAGCTGAAGTGTCACTTCTGCAAATCTACTGGCGAGCCCTTGGTTATCTCGCTGCCGACAGGAAACGCGTTGCGTTTATCTGCGGGGCGAATGTCGCGCTTGCCATTATCGCCATTCTCGAGCCGATCATGTTCGGCCGGGTGATCGATGCCATTTCGGACCGCGGCTCGGTATTCTCGACGCTGGCGATGTGGGCCGGCCTCGGCGCGTTCAACATCATCGCCTTCGTGCTGGTGGCGCGCGGCGCCGACCGCTTTGCCCACCAGCGGCGCAGCGAGGTTCTTTGCCAGTCGTTCGAGCGCGTTATCACCATGCCGCTAGCCTGGCATCATCAGCGCGGCACCTCCAATTCCCTGCACACGCTCCTGCGCGCGGTCGAGACCCTGTTCAGCCTCTGGCTCGAATTCATGCGGCAGCATCTGTCGACCGCGGTCGCGCTGGTTCTGCTGGTGCCCACGGCGCTCAGCATGGATATCCGCATGTCGATGGTGCTGCTGGCGCTTGGCGCGCTCTATGTTGGCATCGGACGGCTGGTGATGCGGCGCACCAAGGAAGGCCAGGCGGCCGTCGAGCGGCATTACCACAAGGTGTTTGCGCATGTGACCGACTCGGTCAGCAACGTCGCTGTCCTGCAGAGCTACAACCGCATCGGCCACGAGACCGAGGCGCTCAAGCGCTACGTCAAGAACCTGCTCGATGCACAGAATCCGGTGCTCGACTGGTGGGCGATGGCCAACGCGCTGCACCGGCTGTCGTCGACGATTTCGATGATGGTGGTGCTCTTGATTGGCGCCTATCTGGTGACGCACGGCCAGTTGCGCATCGGCGACGTCATCGCCTTTACCGGCTTTGCCACGCTGCTGATTGCCCGGCTCGACCAGATGTCGGCTTTCGCCAACCAGATTTCCGAGGCACGCGCCAAGCTCGAGGAATTCTATCATCTCGAGGACTCCGCTTCCGATGCCGCCGAGCCCGACGGGCTGCGCGACCTCGTCAACGTCACGGGTCATGTGCGTTTCGAGAATGTCTGCTTCGAGTTCGGCAATTCCGGGCAGGGCGTCGACGACGCGTCGTTCGAGGTCCAGGCCGGCCAGACCGTCGCCATCGTCGGCCCGACGGGCGCCGGCAAGACGACGCTCATCAACCTCCTGCAGCGCGTCTTCACGCCGTCCGGCGGCCGTATCCTGATCGATGGCATCGACACCCGCACGGTGACCCGCAAGTCGCTGCGCCATTCGATCGCCACCGTGTTCCAGGATGCCGGCCTGCTCAACCGCACGATCGAGGACAACATCCGCGTCGGCCGTGCGGAGGCGACCTATGACGAGGTCCATGCCGCTGCCAACGCCGCCGCCGCGCAGGATTTCATCCTGTCGAAGAGCGAAGGCTACGACACGGTCGTCGGCGAACGCGGCGGACAGCTGTCCGGTGGCGAGCGCCAGCGCATCGCGATTGCCCGCGCCGTGCTGAAGGACGCGCCCATCCTGGTTCTCGACGAGGCGACCAGCGCGCTCGACGTCGAGACGGAAGACCGCGTCAAGGACGCCATCGACGAATTGCGGCGCGGCCGCACCACCTTCATCATCGCCCACCGCCTGACCACCGTTCGCGATGCCGATCTGGTCGTGTTCATGGACAAGGGCCGGGTGGTCGAGATGGGCGGGTTCACCGAACTGTCGCTGCGCAACGGCCGCTTCGCCAGCCTGCTGCGTGCTGGCGGCCTGCTCAACGACGAGGAGGTTCGCCGCCTCAGCCATCCGGTGAACGAAGCCGCCTGAGTGGCACGGTTCACCTTCTCCCCTTGTTGTGGGAGAAGGTGTCACCGTAGGCGACGGATGAGGTGCGCTCCAACTCGGCGCACACCTTCATCCAAAATCCAGACTGCGGCGCACCGAGTAGCGCCTTACTCCGTCCAGCATCCCTCATCCGTCTCGGCGCTGCGCGCCAATCCACCTTCTCCCACAGGGGAGAAGGGGAGACCGCGTCACCGCCACGGCTGCAAGCTCTCATCGCGGACCTAGGCGATAATTGTGTCGCAGACGGCGTTCAGATCCCGCAACTCCAGCTTGGCGCAAAATCTTCATCCAAAAATGGAGATGTAGGCGCACTGCAGATCAGGATGTGAATCCGTAAATCGGGATTGACCGGAAGGGCCTCGGTCTGCGTTCAGGGCGCAAGCTCGCAAAAGCGGACAATGTAACAAGGCAGCCCCTACGCGCGGCCTCGCGGAGTTGGCCATCGCGCAGCCTCGCCGAATTGGCCATCGCGCTATCACGACCTCTGATCGGGAGCGGCGCCCAGCAATGAAATAGGTCAAGACCGATGTCGATTTCGGGGAGGCTCATTCGTCTCACGATAGGAAGCCGAAGAAATTCGCCCAGGCAAGGAAACGGATGCGATGACAATCACTATCACAGCATTTGAACGATCGCCCGATGGCGGCAAGGGACTGGCGCGCGATACGCGCGTTCGCTGGGCGCTCGAAGAAGTGGGTCAGCCTTATGAGGTTCGTCTTGTTTCCTTCGCAGGGATGAAGGCGCCTGACCATCTGGCGATCCATCCCTTCGGCCAGATCCCCACCTATGAGGAAGGTTCTCTCTCGCTGTTCGAGACCGGCTCGATCGTCTTTCTTCTTGCCGAGCAGCATGCGGGCCTGCTCCCGAAGGATCGCGATGCCCGCGCACGCGCGATCACGTGGATGTTTGCCGCACTTAACACCGTCGAGCCGCCGATCCTGGAATTAACGACGGCAAGAATATTCGAAAGTGACAAGCCTTGGAGCGAGGAGCGCTTGCCGTTGGTAAAGGACCGTGTTCGCGCTCGGCTGGACAAACTCTCGGCTCACTTAGGCGTCGCCGACTGGCTCGATGATGCGTTCAGCGCGGGCGATCTATTGATGGTATCGGTGCTGCTGCGACTAAGAATGTCAGGCATTTTGGACGAATATCAAAACGTGGCTGCCTATGTTGCGCGCGGGGAAGCACGGCCCGCCTATATCCGGGCTTTCGCCTCGCAATTTGCGATCAACGCCCCATCAACCAACTGCCGACAGCAGGTTTGAAGTCTGCCGCCGAGCGTTTGACCAATGCTCGACGCTTCCAGCTTGACCGCTTTTGGCGTCAACTTCGGCGCGATCAAACGCCCCGATCGGGTTGCTTACCGACTGGCGGCTTTCATATTGCGATGAGTTCTGATTCAGGCTCGACATGAGCCGTCATCCGGCTCGGAGCCACGCGCCGATCCACCTTCTCCCACAAAGGGGAGAAGGAGAGACCGCCGGCGCCGTGGTTGCCGCAACTCCGCCGGCGGTCTATGTAAAGCCGCATGAGCGACACGACTTCACGCCTCTCCGGCTGGATGGACCTTGCCAACCCGACGCGGTTCGTCGGGCTGGTCGACAAGGTCGTGCCGTGGTTGGCGAGCGTGGCCGCCATCATCCTCGCTGTCGGTCTCTATATGAGCTTCACGGCGCCTGAGGATTTCCAGCAAGGCATCACCGTGCGCATCATGTATATCCACGTGCCTTTCGCCTGGCTTGCCATGATGTGCTACACGCTGATGGCGATCTCGGCGTTGGGCACGCTGGTCTGGCGCCATCCGCTGGCCGACGTGGCGCTGAAATCGGCGGCGCCCATCGGTGCCGTCTTCACCGCCCTTGCGCTGATCACCGGTTCAATCTGGGGCAAGCCGATGTGGGGCACCTGGTGGGTGTGGGACGCGCGGCTGACCTCGGTCTTCATCCTGTTCCTGATGTATCTCGGCATCATCGCGCTGACCCGCGCGCTCGACGATGCCGGGCGCGCCGCCTGGGCCGCGGCCATCATAACGCTGGTAGGCTTCATCAACATCCCGATCATCAAATTCTCGGTCGACTGGTGGAACACGCTGCATCAGCCGGCTTCGGTGTTCCGGCTTGGCGGGCCGACCATCGATCCAAGCCTGTTGTGGCCCTTGCTGGTGATGGCACTCGGCTTCACCGTGCTGTTCTTCGCGCTGCATCTGATGGCAATGCGCACCGAGATCCGCCGCCGCCGTGTCATTTCGATGCGCCGCGTCGCGGCAAGGCAAGCTGAACGGCAACCCGGCTGATCTTATCCGTCGAGTTTCTTCCCACCCCCCTCTGTCCTGCCGGACATCTCCCCCGCAAGGGGGGAGATCGGATGTTGCTTCTGCTTTCGCCAATTACCAACGTATCAAAGTGGGTGCGGGCGGCGGAGCTGCCAATCTCCCCCCTTGCGGGGGAGATGTCCGGCAGGACAGAGGGGGTGCTGTCCCTCCGGCGTCCGGAAAATTCTATACATTAAAGCCTCCGCACGCGCTCCGGGCTGGTTCACCCCATACGCCCGCGCGCCTTGACCGGCAGCGTCTCGATCACTTTCTCGCCTTCAATCAGATGCACCTCGTCGAACAGATTGGTGACGACGCAGCAATGGTCGGGCACGACGCGCACGCGCTCGCCGATGCCAAGCTCGGCGCCGCCCGAAAGCGTGACATTGCCGTGCTCTTCGCTGAGGCTGGTCACCCTTGCGCCTGAAATGCCCAGCAGCTCGCCGAAATCGGCGAGCCCCAGCGTGTCGCTGGACAGCGCCTTGCTGCCGGCGTCGAGGATGGCGCGTGTCGGCGTTGGACGGCTGACCACCGTCGACAGCACCGTCAGCGCGCAATCGTCGAGGCTGCCGACGCCTTTGGCGACCTGGTAGCGGTCGAGATAGATGTAGGTGCCAGGCCGGTATTCGGTAACGACGGAATGCTCGCCCGAGCGCCACATGTCGGGCGTGCAGCCGCTGGAGATACGCTCGCAGGCAAGGCCGGATGCGGCAAGTGCTTGCTGCGCATCGGCGAGCCACGCCTCGGTCTCTGCGGCGCGGCCCGCCCCCGGGTAGGTCATCAAGCCGCCGAAGACGAGCCCCCGGACCTTGTCGATCTCGCTCGCCAGCGCGACTGCCTCGCCGGCCGACTGCACACCGCAGCGGCCCATGCCGGTGTCGCATTCGACCAGCACCGGCAGGCGGTGGCCGGGATCGGTAAAGGTGGCGGCAAGTCCCATCAGCGTGTCCATGCTGTCCGTTGTCACCGACAGTGTTACGCGGCCGTGCAGCGCCTTGAGGCGCTCCAGCTTCGCCTGCCCGAGGATATTGTAGGGCAGAAAGATGTCGGTCAGGCCGGCGTCGGCCATGATTTCGGCCTCGCCGATCTTCTGGCAAGTGATGCCGACGGCGCCGGCCGCGATCTGCTTTTTTGCCCAGTAGGGCAGTTTGTGGGTCTTGATGTGCGGCCGGAGTTTCAGCCCGTGCCGGTCGGCATGGGCCTGCGCCCGCGCGATGTTGGCTTCGGCGCGGCCGGCATCGATCAGGATCGCCGGCGTATCGAGGTCGTCTATGCTGCGCATGGTCTCACCATCGGAAAATTGGTTGACCTTATGGCCCTGATCGGACCGCATGTCATGGGGCCAGCGACAGCAGTTTGCATCGACACCGAATTGACGTTCGGCTATTGCGTTAGCGCTCGCAAAGCGACGGGAAGGAACCACGATCATGAAACGCTCCGCCATCAACGACATCATCCGCGACGCCGACGCCTTCATCCGCTCGTTCGGCTACATCATGCCGCCCTTCGCCTACTGGAGCCCCGAAGAGATGAAGGCGCGCCGGCAGGATTCGTCGGCGATCTTCTCCTCCCGGCTCGGCTGGGACATCACCGATTATGGCCAGGAGAAGTTCGACGAGCTCGGCCTGTTCCTGTTCACCGTCCGCAACGGCCGCTACGAGGACATGAAGAAGGGCATGGGCATGCTCTATGCCGAGAAGATCATGATCTCGCGCAAGGACCAGCTGTCGCCGATGCACCGCCACAACATCAAGGCCGAGGACATCATCAACCGTGGTGGCGGCAAGCTGGTGCTAGAGCTGTTCATGCATGATCGCGATGGCGGCATCGATCCGAAGGCCGAAGTATCGGTGCCTGTCGACGGAACCATCCACAGGCTGCCTGCGGGTGGGCTGCTGAAGCTCGACCCAGGCCAGAGCGTGACGCTGCTGCCGGGCGTCTGGCACGCCTTCTGGGCGGAAGGCAAGGACGTGCTGATCGGCGAGGTTTCGACGGTCAACGACGATCTCACCGACAATGTCTTTCGCGAACCAATCGGCCGCTTCGCAGACATCGACGAGGACACAGCACCGCTGCACCTGTTGGTGTCCGACTACGAGAAGTGGGTGGGATAGGGCAGGGTGGCGAGGAACACTTACGCTCGAGAGTGAAGGTCCTCGGCAATCAGCCGCTTCTGTCGCAAGTCGACCCGAGTCGTTGTGCACAGCTGATCCAGCGGCATTTTGACGTGGGCCTCGTCAAGCGGGATTAGCGCGTAGTAATTGCCCTCGCCGGGCTGTGGGATTGGCGCCGGGGCCGACTTGTCATCGTCAGAATCGACTCGTGAGGCGGCAATGATGACGCCTCGGGAATCGTATACCGCGTGAAGCGCTATTGGCATGGCTTGGCTCCTCAGGGAGAACTTATCGCCGCGAATCTTATTTGCATATCGTCTGATACGTTCGTCTGTATTACCTCGGTCTGGCCTGACTCGTCGATGTAGGTATACAGGCTTTCCCAGCGCAAAGTGGCCGTGCGAAGGACGACCGCCGCACGTACCGAGTACCCCCAGTAGGCCTCGCCTGTTCCGAGTTTCCAAAACCACACCATTTGGCTGCCAGCTCGTTGGAAAGTGGATTGAGTGACGAAAGTGGCCAAGGAAGTCTCCTTGCAGCTTGATTTCCGTAGAACCTGGAACTCTCGAGGAGTTTTCTTGCAACATCCGCTTGCGACTTCCAGAGGATAGGGAACACGAGCACCCTCGGACGGATAGGCATTTCAACCCCGCGAGACTGAATTTGCGGGAGAAGATGGCACCGGTCAAGCGTCAATCTTCGGTGGCAATGGGCTGCTGCGCACGCTTTTCGTGCATTTCCACTCCTGAGTCTAACGCTGATGCTTGTCGGCCCTGCGGTTGCCCAGCAGCAGCTTGCGTTCGAGATGCGCCCGCAGCTCTCCGTAATACGCCGTCAGGAACGCGCGTGCGTCATGGGCTTGTGGTGCTGCGCCGATCTTGCGTCCGATCGTTTCGGCCACCGTCCGCAACGCGAAATAGTCGTCGCGGCGCAGCACTTCCTCCAGCTTGTGGAGTTCGGCAATTCCGTACGCGTCGAGCTGGGCGTGGCTGAATCGGAACGCACCAGTGCCTGCATCCTGCCGGGCCGACAGATCTTCCAGCAAGGCGCGCTTCGGTGCCTCGACCACCCAGGTCCCCGCCAACAGGTCGCCGATCCGCATGCGGTCTCGATTGAAGAGCGGGAACAACGCAAACAGCAGCGTCCACACCAGTCCGAACACCGTCGTCAGCGTGTCGGCAAGGTCGGTGCCGCTGCGTCCGACGATGATCGACAGCGGCAGGAACACTTCGATCTCGCGCATCAGGTTGCGGGCGATGACCTGGTCGATCGACAGGCCGTCTCCGCTGCGCGATGCGACCCGGATGCCGACGATCCGCTTGCCGGGCGTAGCCGCGCGCCGGCCCGCTTCGAAGACGATGAAATAGGCGTTGCGCAGAAAGAAGATCAGGATGATCCAGACGACGAAGAGCGGCTGAAAGCCCTCGCTGCCAAGGCCTCCCGCCCCGAACAGTGCGACGATCGTGATCACGATTGCAGCCACCGCGATGAACACGATGTCGAGGAGGAAGGCGGAGGCCCGCGTGCCGGCGTCGGCCAGCCTTATCCGAAGATCGACGCCCTCGGGCGTGATCAGCGGCCGTATAGCCGCGAAGGCGGCGCGCCTACCGATCGCCATGCCGCACCATCCGGAACAGGTAGAAGTAACCGATCCACAGCGCCAGCATGCCACCGCCAATGGCGTAGCGCGTGACGTCGCTGGTGATGGTCTGCCTGCCAATGCCCTCGAGCAGCCCGGCAAACAGCAGCATGACCGAGACCCCGACCATAGCATTCGCGGCGATGCGTCCGGCACGAGCCGCTGCCGCCATGCGTGTCAATTCGCCGGGAAAGGCGATGCTGGTGCCGATGCGCATGCCGGCCGCGCCGGCCAAAGCGATTGCGAACAATTCGGTGGTGCCGTGGATGGCCAGCCAGCCGCCGAGCTCCATGCCAAGTCCCTTGGACCAATAGACTTGGAACAACGCACCGATCATGCAGCCGTTGAACAGCATCAGCAGCACCGTCGGCACGGCGAAGGCAAAGCCAAGGGCGAAGGCCAGGATTGCGACCTGGACGTTGTGCGTGAACAGATAGGCGGCAAAGCCTGAGAGAAAGCCATTGTCGCCATCATAAAGCATGCTGCGCAGCAGTTCGGCCGAGGCATCTGGACCGCGGCCCCCTGCCAGGCTGGACGGGATGATCGCGTCGAACCAGCTCTTGTCGGATGCCACCAGCCAGGCGCCTGCACCAATGCCGATCACCATCAGCGCGACCGAAACCAATGTCTCGCGCCACAGATCGCGAATGGCTTCGGGCCAGTCGTGCAGGAAGAAATCGGCGAGGCGCTGCCGCAGCCCGCGACGTGCGCCGTAGAGATAGAAATAACCGCGCAGCGACAGCGCTTCGAGATAGGCGACCAGCGCGTTGTCGAGCGAGGTCGCCCGCGCCACCGAAAGGGAAGACAGCGCCGATCGATAGAGTAGGGGCAGCGACAGCAGCTCCTCTTCGGAAAGCGTGCGCGGCGCACGCTTCTCGACACGCGCCAGCAGTGCCTCGAATGCTTTCCAGTCGGCCTCGCGCTCGCGGCGAAAGCTGGCCAACGACTGGCGTACCGCGTCGCCACGTACCGCACTGCCGGGTACTGGCGCCGTCACAACAGATCCTCCTGCTTGAACTGCAGATAACGCTCGACCAGCGCGGGACCCAGCCGGTTGTGGTTGGCTTCGATGACATGCGCCCCGAGCAGCCGCAGCCGGCCGATGACGACCTGCCTTTCGCGCAAGAGCCCTCCGGCAACGACCGCGCGGGCAACGTCCTCGCCGGAGCGTGGCGGCATGTCGGCCAGGCCCTCCAGTTCGGTATCCTTCATCAGCATGAACAGCACCAGATGCCGTTCGGTGAGCCGGCCCACGGTGCGCAGCATCAATTCGGCACTGATCGGATCGACGAAATCGGTGAAGATGATGACCAGCGAACGGCGGTCGAGCCGCGCCGCCAGCGTCGTCAGCGCCAAGGTGAAGTTTGTCTCCTCGCTGGAATAGTCGATCTCGGCGGCCCGTTTCTGGATCATCGCAAAGCTGGCGGGGCCGCGTACCGCGCCGCTCGAAACGCGCGGCCTTGCATCGAAGCCGAACAGGCTGACCATGTCGCCGCCCTTCAGCGCGATGAATGCCGAGAGCAGGGCGGCCGTCACCGCCCGATCCACCTTCGGCACACCGTCGACCGGCTCGCACATCAGGCGTCCGCTATCGATGGCCAGCACGATATTGTTGTTCTCCTCGATGCGGAACTCGCGCGCCAAAAGCTTGCCGTGGCGGGCGCTGCGCTTCCAGTCGATCATGCGCCGGCCCATGCCCGGCTGGTAATCCTTGAGCGCGTCGAACTCGCGGCCTTGGCCGGCGCGGCGCTGCGCATGGCCTTCAGCGAGGGTCGCACGCTGCAGCAGCGTGAGCGCCTCGCCGCGGGCGCTGCTGACGTCGGGCAGCACCGCAACCTTGCTTTCCACCGGCAGCATCACCTGGTTCCAGACCAGCCCGAACGGCCCGCGCCAGCGCACCCAGAGACGGTCGAAGCTGGCGACGCCGCGTCGCAGCGCCTGGAAGCGAAGGTCGAGCGACCCGCCTCCGGCCGTCGGCCGCAAAGTCCCACCGCTGCCGTCCACCGGCGCCAGCCGCGCATCGTGGCCGACGCGAGCCTCCGCGGCGCGCGGCCGGCCCGAATGACGGGCTGCAATTTGCACGCTGAACTCGCCGCCGACACCGACCTGCTGCGGCGCATCGATGCTGGCATTCAGCGATGCCCGTCCGCGTCCGGCCGCGGCATCCACCGCCAGGAAGGCAAGCAGCAGGCAACTCCACAGCAATCCCAGATACCAGAATGACGGCAGCGCCAGCGCGACCAGGAAGGCCGGCACCGCGCCGGCCGCTGCTGCCCACACCGCTCGGCCGCTGGGATAGATCAACGTGGTGCTTCCGTCTGGTCGACCAGGTCGGAGACGATCTGCTCGACCAGGCGGCCATCGATCTGGGCGGCAGGCGAAAGGATGACGCGGTGGCGCAGCGCCGGTATCGCCAGCGCCTTGACGTCGTCGGGGATCACATAGGCGCGTCCGTCCAGCGCCGCCCGGGCACGAGCCGCCCGCGCCAGCATGGCGCCCGCGCGCGGGCTGGCCCCCACTTCCAGATCGGCATTTTCGCGCGTAGCCCGAACCAGCGCCGCTATATAGCCGACGACATCGTCGACGAGGGTGACGGAGCCGACGGTTGCAAGTGCCTCCTGCAGCGTCTCGCGGTCCGTCTGCGCCTCGATGCCATATTGCGCGATGTCGTGCGAGGCGGAGCCGCCGCCGTGATGGACGATGATGGCTCGTTCTTCCTCGGGGCCGGGATAGCTGACGCGGTGCTTGAACAGGAAGCGGTCGAGCTGCGCCTCGGGCAGGGGGTAGACGCCCTGGTGCTCGATCGGATTCTGGGTCGCGACGACCATGAAGTTGCGGCCGAGCGAATGCGTGGTGCCGTCGAACGTGACCGCATGTTCCTGCATCGCCTCGAGCAGTGCGGCTTGCGTCTTGGGTGGCGTGCGGTTGATTTCGTCGGCAAGCAGGAGATCGCAGAAGATCGGGCCGCGCGTCAGCGTGAACTGCCCGGTCTGGAAGTTGTAGATGTTCGACCCGACGATGTCGCCGGGCATCAGGTCCGGTGTGAACTGGATCCGCCCGTAGGCGACCCCAAGCGCTTGGGCGAAGCAGCGCGCGGTCATTGTCTTGGCCGTGCCGGGAGGGCCTTCGAGCAGGATATGCCCGCCTGCAAACAAGGCGGTCAGCATCAGGTCGACCGTATCGTGCTGCCCGCTAATCGCCTTGGCCACTTCTTCCCTGATCCGTGTCGCCAGGGCCTTCACATCATCGACGTTCACCGAGCCTCCTTGCTGTCCAGTCGTGCAGCCGCTCAGCTGCCTGTTGCATCTGCGCCAAGTTCTTGGCCTCGCCGGCGGCTTGCGAGCGCATCGTGAAGCCGCCAGCTTGCTCCTTATCGCGAGAGTCGAGCCAGTGGTCGAGCGCTGTGCCTTGCAACCCTTGCGGTGCCCCGAGCAGCGCGCCGGCGCGCACCCGCATCAAGGCCGCATAGCGGCTTCCCAGCTCGTCCAGCCGGCCGGCACGCCGCATGAGCATCGCCGTCGTATCGACCAGCGCACGCTTGCCGAAAGCAATTGCACGCTGGTCGGCACGCGGCGGGCCGAATCGGCCGAGGCCATGCAGGAACGCCAGCGCCGCAGCGACCAGGATCGTCAGTGTCAGCGCCAGGAAGGGCGGCTCGACCAGAAGCTTGGCCAGATCATACTTCCGCCCCGCGCCGTGCAGCGTCAGATCGAACATCACCGGCCCGTCGTCCGGCTGGAGCAAGGCGATCAGCCCGAGCGCCGCTGCCGCCTTGTCGGGATCCTTGAGGGCGGCGTTGTTGATCAGGTCGGGGTCGGTCAGGATATAGAACGGCTTGTTCTCCACTTGCGTCAGGACGGCCTGGCCTTTGCCGGCTGCAATGACCGGGTGTTCGTCCGCTACCCACTGCAATTCGTCCGGGGTGTTGACGAGCTGGCCCTCGATGTCGAGTTGCTTTGGCGTACTCTGGCCAGCACCGATCTTTGCATCGGCGATCCGGCCAAGCCATTCGTTCACCACCGAACCAGGCAATCGCCCGAATTTCATGTTCCAGCCTTCATGCTCCTGCAGCGGCAGGATCTGCCATTTGGGCAGCACGAAGAGCGTGTTCTGGTCCTGACGAAGGTCGAGGATGTGGTCGAGAGCCTCCGGATCGCTGTCGAGCGAAATGGTGACGATCAGCAGCATGTCGGTGCCGAGATCGTCCTCGGTCCGCGCCATGAAGGGCGGTTCGCCGGTCAGCTTCAGCCATTCCGCCAGGCCGGCGTAGCCGACGCCGCTTTTCGACAACGGCGTGGCGCCGCCATTGCCGGGTTGCCGGAAATCGGGAGCATAGGTGGACAGCAGGAAGAAACCGGCTGCCGCAAGCAGGCTGGCGAAAATCCCCCAAAACAGTGTCTTTCGATTGAACGGCTCCTGCGCCTCGACCGCCGGTGCGCTCACGTCCAGGCATCCCGGAAGGCGAAACGTTCATAGGCGCCGCGTGCTTGCCGCCAGCCTTCCGCGCCGACCGGCCGGCGCGCGAACAGCGCCGTCTCGACAATGCGGGCGATCTCGGTAAACGCATGGCGTGCCCTTCCCGGCAGGGAAGGAGCATTGGCGATGTCGCGCGCGGTGAGCGACGGGCGCAGGAAGTCCGGCAGCCGGCTGGCAATATCGGCGACGCTGCGCCGAAGCAGCAAGTGAACCGCCTCGTCATAGTCGCCGCGTGCGGCCAGCGCATCCGCTTCCGACAGCAGGATCTGCGCGGCGCCCGCGTCGGGACGCCAGGTCTCTTCGGCCTCGGCCTCGGGCCGCGCGCGCTGCCACGGCAGGTGCCAGGCGATGCCTTTCACCTCGAGGAAGACCAAAAGCAGGATGATTGCGGCGCCCGATATCACCGCCCCCCAGAACAGATAGATCATGTAGGGACCGAGCGATGACAAAAGATCGAGCAGCGGCTTCAGCCAGTCGGGCGGCTGGGGCGGCACATAGGCCGGCAGGTCGAACTGGATCGACTCATCGGCGATCAGCTGCTTGTGCAGATTGGTCAGCCATTCGGCTTCCGCTGTGCCTGGCTGTGCCACCGTCACCCGCTCCCCTGCAACCTGCAGTTCCCAGCCGACACTGACAATGCAGCACAAGAATTGCAAGTGGGCTGGACGCCCACGGTTAATCTTGGCAGAATTGCTATTAGGGCGCCGTGATACTGTTACGGCGAAACACGGGGGGAATCATGGCTTCAACGACACTGGAACGGCCTGAGAAATTCGAGATCGGCAGAGTGTTCAACAACAGCTTCGCCGTGATCGGCCGCAACATCGGCTTATGCCTTGGGCTCGCGCTGCTGTTTTCAGGCTTGCCGGCGATTATTCTTCGGCTGTGGAGCCAACCGCAACTAGATGCGGTTCTGCAGGGCGACCCCGGCGCCGCGGCCGATCCCTCGATGATGTTTCAGAATTCATGGATTACGGTTATTGCGGGATTGCTATCCTTCGTTTTCGCGCTGCTGCTCCAGTCGGCGCTGGTGCGGGCAACGATCGAGGACTTGAACGGCAAGCGGCCGACCTTTGGCGACTGCATTCAGATAGCCATCCGCAATTTGCTGCCGACCCTTGGTATTGGCCTGCTCGTCGGCCTGGGTGCGGGCCTGGCGTCGATAGCTTTGCTGGTTCCCGGCATCATCTTGTGGCTCGGATGGTGCGTGGCGGTGCCGGTTCTGATCCAGGAGCGGCTTGGCGTGTTCGGTTCGATGTCGCGCAGCCGTGTCCTGACCAAGGGCAACCGCTGGCCGCTATTTGGCCTTTTCCTGATCCTGATGGTCATCGCGATGGTCATCCAGTGGGTGATGCTGGCAGTCATCGTCATGTTTGGCGGGATCATTGCCGATGTGGCGGCAGCCTTGGTGTCGACCGTGCTGTCGATGGTGCTGTCGGTCGCCACGGCGGTCAGCTATGTCGAGCTGCGGCAGGTCAAGGAAGGCACCAGCGTCGAAGAACTGTCGCAAATCTTCTCCTGAGGACGGTGGAGGCTTTTCACCGGCTGGCATCTTGCGTTGCGGCCGAGCAGCCGAGCTCGGTCACAACGCCTTTGTCTGTGCCGGCAACGCTGCTGCCAGGCGGTGCGCCCATTCCTCGATGCCGGAGCGGCCCGCCAGCAGGTCCTGCCTGATCTCGACGAGGACGGCTGGAATGCCGCGATCGTCGCCATGGACCGGTATGGCGTAGTCGCCCTCGCGGCTGATCACGTAAGGCTCGTTTGCCGCGACGTTGAGCCCGATGCCGGCGCCCAGGCCGGCAAGCACTGCCTGGCCGAACTCGATTGCCAGGTCGTAAAGCACGCCGGCGTGCCAGGGCCGCGCAATGCCGAGAAAGACCGGCGTGAAGGAGTGGATCGTCGCGATCCGCGTCGGTCTGCCCTGCTTCGCCCGGCCGTCGAGATGGGCGGCGACGCGGTCATGAAACGGCGCGAACATGATTTCGGCACGCCGGCTTCGTTCCCCCAGATCGAGGCCGACATTGCCGGGAATGCCGGTGTCCTCCGACAGCACCGGAATGCTGCCGCTGGAACCCAGCGGCCGGTTGAGATCGATCAAAAGCCGCGAATAGGAGCTGAGGAAAGCCGGAGCATCGAGCAGCTTCGACAGAGCGCGGGTCACTTCGGCGGCGCCGATGTCCCAGGCGATATGGCGCTGCAAATGGCTGCTGTCGAGACCGAGCCGCGCATACTCGGCCGGGATGTGATTGGACGCGTGCTCGCATATCAGAACGATATCGGAACGCCCCGTTTCGTTGATTGCTTCGACCGCGGGTGGCCAACCTTCCGGTAGGATGGCGTTGGCAACCGGCTCAGCCATCAATAGAGCGTCCGGTAGAGGTCGCAGACAGCCACTGGATCAAGCCCGGCAAGGCGCTCGGTCTCATGCCGCTTGAGGCCGACAAAAGTCTCGACGAACACCGGCGCGAACCATCCTGTCACGGTCTTGTCGGCAACGAGCGCGTCGAGTGCCGCCGGCAGCGTTTCCGGCAGCCGTACGAGGCCAAGCTTCTTGCGTTCGGCGGCGCTCATCTGCGTCGGGTCGCCGGCGACCAGCGGCGGTGCCGGCAGCTTGGCTTTCAGCCCCTCCAGCCCGGCGCGCACGATCGCCGCCAGCGACAGATAGGGATTGCCGGTGGCGTCGGCGGCCCGGTATTCGATGTTGTACTGCCGCGCCGGATCGCGCCCGCCGATGGTCACCGTCGGGCAGATGCGCAGGCTAGCCTCGCGGTCGCGATCGGCAAGCCAGGTGTAGGACGAGCTCCAGCTGTGCGGCTTCAGCCGGTAGTAGGACGACACACTCGCCGCCGTCATGGCGGTGATCGCGGGCAGATGGCGCAGGACGCCGGCGCAGAACGAAGCGGCCGGGCTGGAAGCCCGCCCGGCTGTGCCGGATCGTAGGTCGCCGGCTTGCCGGCCGCGTCGACGAAGCTGAAATGGATATGGACGCCGTTGCCGACGGCATCCGGCGCGATCTTGGGCGCGAAGCTCGTCCGCCAGCCGGCACATCGCGCGACTTCGCGCGCGATCTCGCGGATGGCGACGGCACGATCGGCCGCGGCGAGCGCATCGGCTGGCTCGCATGTCACCTCGAATTGGTCGGTGCCGAATTCGGCGATCACTACTTCCGGTGCGACGCCGGCTTCCGCCAGCGCCGCCATCAGATTGACGGCAAACGGATCGGCGCGGCGCAATGCGGCCAACGACATCGAATGAGCCGGCCCAAAGTCGCCTTCGATATGGAATTCATGCTCGAACGCGGCGATGACGGAAAGCCCGGTCGCCGCCTTCAACTCCGCCAGCGCATCGCTCAGCATGGTCCGCGTGCAGCCGAGCCACGGGCTGCCGTCCAGTTCGACGATGTTGCCGGCGACCATGTCGAACGGTGTCGGCGATCCGGTCAGCGCCGTGCGAAACCGCGCGTTGAGATCGGGAACGAGACGCACGTCGCCGGACGAGCCCCAGGGATTGGGATCGACGATGGAATTGAACGGCGTCAGCGACAGATTGGCCTGCAGCCAGCCGACGCCGGTCGCGGCGATCTTCTGCAGCTTGCTTTCGACGACGGAGCGGCCGCGCGTGATCGCCGAAAGGTCGGTGGTGACGACGGCAACGAGCGGTTCGACGGTCGAAGTCATGTAGCTTTTCCCAAGGCTTCGAAACGGGCAGTAATGATGGCGGTGTCGGCGATCCAGCAATAGCCGCCGAACGCCTCGAGCGCGCCATCATGGCGCTCCTGCGAGGCGGCGGCGCAAGCGTCCGATACGCAGGTGACGAGGTAGCCGCGATCGGCGGCATCGCGCACCGCCATGTCGACGCACTGGTCGGTCATAATGCCGGCGACGATCAGGTAACGCACGCCGAGGTTTTTCAGGACATAGTCGATGTTGGTCGAGTTGAAGACGCCCGACGACGTCTTCGGCAGCATGATCTCGTCGCCGACCGGCGCCAGCGACGGCACCGGCAGGCCTTCCGGCCGGCTCGGCGCAATGTGTATCGGCGTCAGCTTGTGGTCGAGCGAGCAGTCGCGGCCGTCCTCGGTCAGGCTTTGGATGATGGTGTGGATCACCTCGACGCCGTTGGCCCGCGCCGCCGCCAGCAGGCGCTCCTGGTTGGGGATCGTTTGCGACGCGGTCTGCCGGTAGAAATAGTGGTCGGGACCGCGCTCCGGATGCGCCGGATCAGCACCCGGCTCCAGCCAGACCCGCTGCATGTCGACCAGCAGCAGCGCGGTTTCGCCAGCCCGGAACGGCTCGTTTCGTTTCGGCAATGATGGCGTCATGCTTTCTGGTCCTGTGTTGGCGATCACAATCCGGCTGATTTAGCTGATTTTGGTCCACGCGTCCTGCATGGCGGACACACTTATTGGGAGTATTCGAAGTTGCTAATTTAATGTAAGCTTTGTTTTCGGCGTGGAGACGGGGGTCTCTGTCATGATCGATTCAGACGTGTTCGACTTTGTCGAACGCTGCAGGAAACACACAGCCACCGGGCCGCTGCTGGGCGACTTGCTCGAAACCGTGCGAAATCTCGGCTTCGAGCACCTGATCCTGAGCGGCGTGCCGCTCGGTGGCCAGAAGCTTGCACCGATGGTCGAACTGAATGGCTGGCCGGCCGGCTGGTTCGAGCGCTATGTCGAGGCCGAGCATGCCGCGGCTGATGGTGTCTGCATCTATTCGGCAAAGACTTTAAAGCCGTTCCTGTGGTCCGAAGTCCCGGCAAAGTGGTCGGATACGGAGGGCTCGCGACGCGTCGCCGGCGAGGCGACGGAGTTCGGCATCTGTAGCGGCTTCGCTGTGCCGATGCTCAGCGTTCATCACTGGCAATCCGTGCTGTCGTTTGCCTCTTCCGCGAAGGCCTGCGCCCTGTCGCCGCGCCATCAAGTGCAACTGGTGACCATGGCGGTCTATGCGGGCATGTCGATCCAGGCCTTGGCCAATGACGATGATGACCATGAGGGCGTGCTGACCGATCGCGAAAAAGAGGTGCTCTTGTGGGCTGCGGCCGGCAAGACCTCATCGGAAACCTCACAGATTCTCGGCCTGACCGAGCGTACGGTCAAATGGCACTCAACGCGCGCTCGCGAGGCTTTTGGCGTCGCAACGACCACGCAAGCGGTCGTTGAGGCTGTGCGCCGGCGTCTGATCCATCCCTAAACGCGTCAACTGTCCCATCGGACAGGTGACGTATATTAGCGCGACTGCGAGTATCCCTTTGAGAACGATCGGGGGATCGCGCCATGATAACGGCCCACGTAGTCAATGCGCATAACAAGCATCTCTACGAAAACGAATTCGACGAGTTTCTGCGCCGCCGGCACGACTTCTTCGTGCACCAGAAACATTGGCGCCCTCCGAGCCCGGATGGTCGCGAACTGGATCAATTCGATACAGGCGCGGCGACATACCTGCTGGGCATTGAAGACGATCGCGTAGTGACTTCGGCTCGATTGATCCCAACGAGCGAGCCGCACATGGTCTCGGAGGTTTTTTCTCACATGTGCGAAAAATCGGGCGTCCCCAGACGTCCCGACTGGGCCGAATGGACGCGCACATTCGTCGTTCCCGACAAACGCACTGCTGGACTGAGGGGCACGCTGACGCAGCTGTGCTGCGCGGTGATGGAATACGCGCTCGACGAGGGCCTCAGCGCCGTCGGCGGCATCCAGGAGACGTACTTCATGCCGCACCACGGCGCCCTGAAGTGGCGTGCCGAGCCGATGGGGATGGCCAGGGAAGAAAACGGCGAGTGGTATATTGTCGCGTATATCGAGGTGAATGAGGCGGCACTGGCAAGTGTTCGGAAGATACTTAGGATTGGGCATTCGTTGCTGGTTCGGCGGGGGAGGCAATTGCCGTTTATCAAAAGCAACAAAACCATGCGAAGGGTATATGCATATGACAATCAGTCTCATGAAGAGGAACTCACATAACAACTCATAGACATAACTGAGCTGTGTTGCTTGGTTTGGTGTTATTTGTTGCTATTAATATCATTAGGCTACCTACTCGCAAGAAAAATGATTGATATGAAGTCTTGTTTGCTGTGTATTTTTCTGGAATATTAGCAGTCGATTGTCCAGATGCGTTAGGCAGTGGAAATCAAGGGAGGAAAACGTGGCTCGAGAACCCAATCAGGAGCATGGACCGAATAATCCGGCACCAAAAGGCATTGATTTAACTCCGGATAACCTAATAGAACGGCTTGGCGACATTGATGATATGGCAGGCCTTGTACAGCTAGCAGGGTACATTGGCCCTGCCAAGGCAAAAGGTTATGCGAGAATATATAGCGACTTGTCGTTTTCAAGCTACGTTGAAATACCCGATGACGCGATTGTCAGTAGAACAAAGCCGCTTGATGACGACCCAATGGGCAAGAGTATCGTTTATATCCGCTCAGGTGTGCGCACCAAGTCCGTTTCGGTAACTACACGAAGCGTTGAATCAGACTATCTTTCCGGCGTTATTGCTTCAAGTTACCTTGGGCAATCGCAAATGCGCGGGCCGGTGGCACCCCAAGGTGGCGTGACATCCGATCCGAACGTCTGCACCACGCTGGTATGTCAGACGGTGTCGCTGGCATTCTGCATCCAGGGGCAAGGGCGTGGGCCGGCTGCACCCCAAGGGGGCGTGACATCCGATCCGAACGTCTGCACCACGCTCGTATGTCAGACGGTGTCGCTGGCATTCTGCATCCAGGGGCAAGGGCGTGGGCCGGTGGCACCCCAAGGTGGCGTGACATCCGATCCGAACGTCTGCACCACGCTGGTATGCGAGACGGTGTCTCTGGCATTCTGCATCCAGGGCCAAGGGCGTGGGCCGGTGGCACCCCAAGGTGGCGTGACATCCGATCCGAACGTCTGCACCACGCTTGTATGTCAGACGGTGTCGCTGGCATTCTGCATTCAGGGGCAAGGGCGTGGGCCGGTGGCACCCCAAGGTGGCGTGACATCCGATCCGAACGTCTGCACCACGCTGGTATGCGAGACGGTGTCTCTGGCATTCTGCA